>JAFDAE010000158.1 GCA_019314005.1 Deltaproteobacteria bacterium
TGGCCTGCCATATGTTTTTGTGCTGTTCATTAATTGATTCCCGGTCAGCAATTTTTTCAAGATTAGCCCGTTGCAAACGCTTAAGAATACTCTCCCATTTTCCACCCCTTTTTTTTGCCATGCCACCGCAAAGGGCCACTGCCAGGGGGAGATACCCGCATTCTTTGACAATCTTCCGGGCTTGTTTCGGAAGTTTATCCGCCGCCTGTTCAGCCGAGGCTGCCAGCAGGGACAAGGCCTCTTCTTCAGAAAAAAGTTCAACGGAATACAGCTCGCCATGAAGGGCATGCAGGATACCCGCGTCCCGTGTGGTGACCAGCGCCCGGCACCGGGGCCCCAGGACGTCGAACGCCTGAACGTCTTTTGCTTTCCACACATCGTCAAAGACAAGCAGGACCGCTCTATTTAAAAACAGTTCTCGTAGAACACCCTGCCCCTGAACCTCATTCTCAAATGCTCCGGGATTTCCCAGATGTTTTGCCACATCCCGCATAAGCTGGGGGATGTCCGGCGTCTGGCCGAAAGTGACCCAGATAATGCCGTCCGGGTAGGCGCGGCGAACCTCCCGGTCACGGGCTACGGCTGCGGCCAGAACGGATTTTCCGATGCCGCCCATGCCCTGAACACCCACACGGGATGCCGCACCGGTGATGACCACCGGTTTCTGAAGATCAACCTGGACGGCATCCTTAAGCCGTCGAAGGAACGCCTTACGGCCCATAAAATGTTTCGGTAGAGTGGGCACGGCAAAGAGATGTCCCAAGGGTGGTTCGGGTCTACGAAGATTGGCAATGAGTTTTTTTAACTGATCAGGGTATTTTGTGATGTCACGGAAATCGTCGCAATGCAGCAGGCTGAGTTCACCCGGTACAGCATCATAGTCGCCCATGCGTAATATTGGTATGACCGGTTTATCGCATTCAAGGGCGAATTTCCATTCTTCACGAACATAATCCGAGACTGCCGCATTTGGGCCTGCAATATAGATCAGTCGGTCGATTTTAGCACGAATGGCATCCTTGATCTGCTGGTGAAAGGAAAGGGAAACCGAATGTAGAGACTCCCGGTCCCACCACACCTCAAACCCTTCCTGGGTGAGATCCTTATAAAGCCGTTTTGCGAAAAGCTCATCATCTCTACGAGAGTAGGATATAAAAACGGTCGTCATTATGACATCCCATGTGTGTATTTCTGTTTATTGCTGCATTTACATGAAAACAGGGGTAGTTTTTTATATATCGACTGAATTCGAATAAATCATTTTAATATTTAGTATCTGATTAACAATTTGTACTTTTTTCCTTTTTAATTGCTGGTGCCGGCATCCTCATGGCCGTTTAAAAACTTAAATTCCATCCAATAATCATATTCGGCTTCAGCCATACGTTTAAGATTGTTTTTACCTTCAAAACCGGCCCAAAAACAGCTTCTGCTCACGGAACCGCCCTTTCCGGCGATTGCCGTATCCGTGTTTTTATCTCTTCCACCTTCAGGGAATGGTCTGGAGATTCAGTTCGACATCGGCTGAGTCCAAGAGGTTTGGAACATTGTTTTTTAATCCTTACTTTCAGAACTTCCACTAAGATTTTTTCTTCGCCTTTAATAAATAATCTAAATTTCTTTTCGTGTTACGGGTCAATCGATGATCCGGGCCTAAGACTTTCTCCCTGATGGCCAGTGCCCGGTGATAAAGGGGTTCGGCCTCATCGTAGTCACCCTTGACTTTAAGAAGCACTGCCAGGGCGTGCAGACCATAAGCCGTATCGGGATGATCCGGGCCTATGACTTTCTCACAGATGGCCAGTGACCGGCGATAGAGGGGTTCGGCCCCATCATAGTTCCCCTTGTCATAAAGCAAGGTTGCCAGGTTGTTCAGGCTGATGGCCGTATGAGAATGATCCGGGCCTAAGATTTTCTCCGAGATGGCCAGTGCCCGGCGAGAGAGGGGTTCGGCCCCATCAAATCTGGCATTGATATTAAGAAAAAAGGCTGTTTCATTGAGTCTGTAAAACAGCTCGGATAAATCCGGTGAAGTGCCTTCATATCGGGCTATCATCTCATTGTAACCATCTACTATATCGTATCGCGCACCCATGGCCAGCCAGTAGCCTGTCAGCTCATATTGTTTCGTCTCTGTCCTTAGCTTTAGGAACATATCCATATCCGTCACACAGTTCCTGAGCCTCGGCCAGTTCTCTGCACGACATAGCTGCCAGGGCAGCTCATCCACTTTTCGTTCATCGATGACCCTTTGGTCAAAATAGTCGGCTATAGTCAGATGGGTTTTTTGTATCCGTTCCGGGTCATAGAGATACCGTGATTCCACCGCCTTTTTCAGGAAATCGTGAAAGAAGGTGAGAAGCCCGGCACGGCTGACCAGGGATTCCTCAAGGGCCAGGTAGAGAGGGGAAAAGAGGGCGCGGGGCATGGGTGTTTCCTTTGAGCCCAGGACTTCAAAGAGTTCTGTTTCAGAGAGGCCTCTTCTGGATGCCCATATGAGTGTGGTCACCTCTTTGACCAGCCCCTTTCTTTCCCGCTCATAGTCTTTCTCCAGTCTCTCAAGGACGAGGGCAAAAAGCCGGGCAATGGTTCTGGCCTGAAGGTAGTGTTCGATCTTATTTTCCAACTCCTCAAAAATACCGAATACCCGGAGTTCTTCAAGAAGTGTCCTTAAGTATAAGGGGTTTGAAGCTTGTTCTTCTTTTATTATCTTCTCTATCTGATGAGTGCTAAGCTCTTTTCGATATTGCCTTAGGTATTCGATTATATATTTTCTCTGCTCGTCTTTTTCCATAGGCCTGATATTTATCTCAGGCCAGTTGCGCTTCTTGAGTGCTTCGAGACTACGGCCTGGCAGTGTGGAGACTATGAGTCGTACATTGGGAGAAAAACTCCAGGGCAGCCATCCCAGGTCAGGGGCATTGTCCCGGTCTTCAAGCTGGTTCAGGGCATCAAGGACGAGGATAAACTTACCTTTGGCTGCTGCTTTGGCCAACCATAGAGGGAATGCCTCGACTACCTTTTGGGGGGCCGTGGGGATGGTGCTTTCTTCCCCGGTAATCCGGGATAGATCTTCTTCCTTTTTCGTCTCCGGTTCATATCGCTGCTGAATCTCTTCCATTATCCGCCGGAGGAGTTGGACATAGTCTGCGCTGTCAGGAGTGCTGCCTATGTAGTGGCAGATCAGGAAGGCCTCAGGATGGCTCTCGCGGTATTCTTGCGCCCAATTGGCAAGAAGTGCGGATTTTCCGGAGCCTGATTCCCCAATGAGGACCAGCGGGGGACCCTCTGAGGCAATGTGGTTGTTGAGTCTATCAAAATATTCTTTGCCTCCGATATAGACCTTGGTCCTTAAAGAGGCAAAGGCATCGTGTTCCATCCGCCTCTGTTCCAGCTCAGAAGGCACTTCCTCTACCGGATATCTCTTGTCTATGGCAGACCAGAGGTCTTCCAACACCAACTGTCCAAGGGTCTTGGCGTCGGGGTAGTCCTTTTTGAGAGGATAGCTGCTCGTCTTTATCCTCTGCTTAAGGATAGCCAGTTTCGTCCGGGAGGCTTCCGGTTCGGGAACGTATCCCGGTTCCTTGGAAAGGAGTCGTTCTATGGTGTCTGAAGTTTCTTTATTGCGGAAATAGAAAAAGGCCAACCCCTTCATTTCCGGGTCGTTGAGTACACCATGGAGGATCTCAAGTTCGGTGACGCTCTTTTCTTTGTGTTCTTTGAGCCAAGGTTGGAAATCCATCAGTTCTTCGTCTATATCCTCAGGCACCCAGCCATATCGTTCTCCTAAAAGACCGATAAAATATGGGCGACATCCTTCGATTTCCGCCAAGCAGATAGGTAGAACCTGACCTTCGGCCTTCTTTTCATCCGTTATCCCCCAGCGTAGATCTACACCAACAAACTCCACCCGCCTCTCGCGGCAGCGTTGTCTGAGTTCAGGAAACTTGAATTTTATCAGCTCTTCTCGCTCGGCCTGCATGTCTTTAAAGGTAGATGAGATAAATACTCTTACAATACGCTGATCAGTCCGAGTTGGTGATGAGTCGTTCATACATTCCCCTCCTTAGCTCCTATGGCCCGATTATTTCATTCAACAAGGGCTGGCTTCGAGGAATTGCTAAAAATCCTTCAAACTTTATATTTGAAAATAACTGAACCGGTTAGCCATGGTCGAAGCTATCCACGGAACCATCTAATATATAAGAGAATTTATCATTCAAATCGTAAATGTATCGCTTAATTTAATGACATTGACGTTAGGGGTTAATTATCATTCATAAGTGCCAGCTCTCAGTATACTGACGCCATCTACATCCAACAGATTATCTTTTTCGCTGGCCTTACCTTGGACAAGCACCCAGATGGTTTTGCTTTTGTCTGCCAAATCTTCCTTTTTTGGCAGTGCAGATTGGATTTCGCGTATTAATGAGGATCGGGTTGCGGCCAGGCATGCTGCTCCTGTGCCAAGACTATGAGCCCCGGCCAGGATGAGCACAATCCGATTGGGATTATTGGGATGTGGACCACGAATAATTATCCCATGGTCGAGGGTATGAATAATGCCTTTTCCAGTTTTATCTTTAGAATAAATCTCTTTAAACTCACCCTTAATCCAATTATCTTCAGTTTTTTCGTTTTCATAAAGACGAACAATATAGTCTCCCTCTTCAGGTTCATCGGAGCGGGAGCCTAATATCCATTTCGGTTTTTTGTTTTGACTTTGGGTGATCCTATCAGATAGAGGTTGACATCATCCCGTTCAAGAATCTTTGGATCGCAGAACTGTGCAGAAACCAACTCTATTCCCGTCCTTTCTCCCATTAAGGATCCAAAAGCTGAAATGAGTCCCAATATGCCAAGATTGTCTGAGTATGTTCGCTGATCGAATACCTGTCCCTGAATTCTACTCAGTGGGCCTGGGTATCGGGGGCTGGCAAGAATGTATGCAGGCAACGGTTCCTTTGCTAATAGCATATCCCGCAATACCGGAATTTTGGAATTCAACTGAAGGGATAGGTGTTCGTGAAGGCTCATACTGAATCTTTTAACGCCTTCTTGGTCATCTTTATATGAGATTGTCTCAAGGCCTTTCAGATCGGTCGGGATATTTGTGCCTTCTCTAACCAGGAGGAGGATGGGTTTTTGAGTCCCAACAGCATAACCAACTTCATAGAAAACATTCGGGCTTTGGGTGCTAATCTCCGCAATGACTAACTCTGCCCGGTCAATGAGAAGATGAATTTTAGAAAGGAGTTCATGCCCGGATGCATGCACATGGTCGGCACGAATGCATGAAAACCCCACAGAGTCTTTTACTACTGACTGAATCTTTTCAAAAAACGCATACCCCTCATTGTATGGCATTATCATGAAGATATATGGTTTTCCGTCAGTTAGCTCATGAACAAAGTTTGTGACAGAATTAGCAGTTCTCTGGTTTAGCATGTTCATGACCCCTAAATAGAACTTTGAAACACTCCAATTAAAAAGGTATCTTGTTCAGCAATTTTTTCATAATCTCGTTTCTCGTATGGCTTCTGATACTCACTCAGCAATTCAATCATCCTGGGATGTTGCATGCATTGATCACGGACATTGCAGTCTTTACAAACGGTTTTTCCAGCCACTCCCAGTTTGCCGACACCAGCTAGCTCTCCGCTGCCGGCTGCTTTTATAACAGTTCCCAATCCCTGTGCATCCAGCCAGAAAGCAAAATGACAATACAGAGGTTCAACCTCTGCCCAGTCTCCAGGTTCCAAAGTCCGGTACTGCCAAGCTCTTACGCCGCGTTGATTCATGGATTTATACCAAATCTGAAGCCGCCCTTCGATTACGCCGTAAATTTCCACGGCCGGCAGTCCGTGCACGTGAACATCTTGTTTGTCTTTTGGAGTGAAAAAACTCCATGTAAAACCGAGTCCCTGTTTCTGATACGCTAGATACGGATCAGCAACTCTCAGATTAAACGCTCGCGAGCCGGCATCGAGGATTTGATGAATATCATTTTCCCGTAATATACGAATACCTCCCTGATTCTTGCCCGCCCAATAGGAAGCAATCGCATCCATCGAAGGTGAAATTCGAACTCTGTCGGTTAAATCTTGACGTTTTTCTGCAATGTATTTTGCAATTGCTATCACATTGGGTTCCTGAGCATTGGCAAAAATTTGGTCTAATGTCCACCAGACAGTTTCATCTGAAGGGGTTTCTAATAAATTCAACGCTTCAGATGATAGAGATATATCAACGGGATACAGGTACCATCGCTTTGGCAGGCCGGCATATCTAACAGTATCACCTTCATTGGGGATCATCTCAAGCTCTTCTTCCGGATAATAGCTGCCATTCGGCAAATGGAGGTCATCCTCCATAGGTCGAATGAGCGCCGAATAAAGGTTCTCGCCCGGACGAAACTTCGTAGGAGGAAAGGTCATGGAGCCGTGCTTGCGTATTAGAAGAAAACAAACAGCATTCTCTTTTTCCACTCTTTTCCGCAACAGACAGTATAATACCAGTGACTCAGAAGATTTTTGTTTTCGTGGAGATGTTTCTTCTGCCTGTTGCATATTCAACCTCCCTCATGCATCATTCATGTGAGATGTAAATTGTCATGTCCCTTCCAGTAGCAGATAAGTGCCAGATCATTTCGAAAAGCAATTTCATATTTTTCAAGATCTGATGGCCCAATCCATTCGAAATGACTGGATTCATTATTGAGCACAATATTCCCTGAAACAGCGCACTCGAAGTACAAGTTAACACACTGCATTCCGCCGGGTTTCAAAGGCAGGCTGTCCTGGTAAAAGAGAAATCGCAGAGAATTACAAACCAATGATGTCTCTTCTTGCAGTTCACGGGCCGCTGATTGTTCCACGGTATCTCCATAGTTGACCTTGCCCCCGGGAAGGCACCAGGATCCCGTAGCATACTCCGATTCAGCCCGCTGCAGAATCAGGACTTCACCCTGAGTGTTTTCTATGATGAGCCGTACTACAGGGATAGGAAAATCATTCATAATAGCAATAATTATTCCTCTTCATTCAAATCATACACTTCCAAGCCGGCCTCTTTGAAGTCTTCCGGCCATCTTTTAACATAGTTAACATCCCATTCTTTAACTTCTTCGGGTAACTCGTCCCATGGCATGAGGTATGGAGAAATTTTCTTGTCGATATCTTTTTCCGGCCCTCTTTTCCATCCGGTTTGGATGCGCTCCAGGTTCCATCTGCCATGCTCCATTTCAGCCATTCGTCGAATACGCTTTTCATCAGAAAATTCGATGGGCTTGATTTTTTCCGGATCCTTTTCACGAAGTGCATAACCTTCATACCGCAAGATCGCTTCTGCATAGAGTTTTTGTTGAATACTTGAATATTGAAATGGTTCTATCAGCTTGTCCCAAGGTTGCATTGCCGGGCCAATAACTTTATGTAATTTTTCCAATATAGTCTTGGGATCGGGCTTTATTTCCGGGCCAATAATTTCAGATATTTTATTCAATATATTTTTATTATGAGAAGCCTTAGCCGCTTTCTCTATGCAATTCATGCCGACGCGAGAGGTCGGAGACAAAAGCAGTGCCCTGATGGTCATTGGATCAGGAATAAGTGTGACGAGGTTCGGATGATTTCGCCATCGATCGTCCTTTAATATTTCCTTAACGGCTCGCCGGGAGTCACCCAGGACCCCCACCTTTGCGCCTAAGGCTAATGCCAATCTGTATTCGATTGCCGCTATCTTACCACCGCCAATGCCCACCAATTTTATCTGAGAAGGATTGAGTCCTGAAGATAGCAGGTCTACCCACATTTGTAATGGCTCTAATGGGCTGAAACGGAGAGCATCAGAATAAAAAAGAAGATCATAACGATCATCAACACGACAATGTATGGGAACAGAGATAGGAAGATACGCTACAGTCTTAAAGCCGCTTCGATCATTTTCTTCCGACAGCCCTGAAAGGCTGCCCACAATCCCGCTAATGCCGCTTGTAGTTCCACCGGAGATCACCTCTCCGTGGAACCCTGCCAAAGCATCGGCAAGGAGGTTGCTATAGGCAAGTATGCGATCCTCTTCATCGGATGCACATGAGCCGGCTACTATAACCACTGGCCCTTTATAGACAGCCTTCTTGTCGGCCAATTTAATAAGTTCCTTTGATCGTCGTTTGGTCTGTAGCTTCACGCATTTTGCCACTAAAAGCAGCCTTTTTATCCACTCAAACCCTTCTAATGATTTCTTTATGTATTCCACCCTTTGCAAGAAATTTAACTCTTGGTCGATTGCTTCTCCCGGGACGCCACTATCGGGAGAGATGTAAAGATCTACAGCCTCGATATAGGCAGATAAGCCCTGGTAAGGATTTCCGAGCAATAGGTAGAGTCTGCCCAATGTAAATAAGGATTTAGGCAAATTAATATTAACGTCAGCGTGGCTTCTACAGGTCTTAATGGCATCCAGCAACACCGGCTCAAGGAGGAATTTGTCCGAAAAATCTCTCCGATTTGCGATCTCGAACTCGAGGAACGAAGCCAGATAATAAGGATCGGATGATTTAAGACGATAAGCTTTCGAGTAATATTCCTGCGCCGTCTGTTTGTCCTCAATTTCCTTTGACCAGGCATAGTTTGCACATGCTTCGGCATCGTTAGCATCTATCTTCAGGGCTTTTTCCAGATATTTTTGACCTTGCTTATATTTTCTGCCAGATGGCGTTTCTCTGTAGGCTCGACACAAGGCGTTACCCAGTTCTCTCAGAATCACCGGGTCTTCGGAATTTTTATAGGACGTTAGCTCCTCAATCACCTTTTTCCACTCGGCCATTGCCTTGTAAATCCTGACTTTACGAAGAATAAGATTTTTAATTTGCTTTGGATCTTTCTCGTTTTCAAGAATCGTATCTATTATGGAAAGCTCTTTGTTAATTTGATTCTTGGTCATGTATGCCCCATAATCCCCGGCAAAAGCATGCAAGTTATCTGCGAATTGAGTAAATTCCTTGTCCGCGGCCTCCAATACCGCGGCTAAACGGGCCATTTGCCGGTGCCATTTGCCGGGCACTTTGAACTGATTTTTGTAGAGGCTGTCGTGGCTTACCTCAGCCCAAGCGTGCTGGAGGAGGGTCCTTACCTGTATTTCGGCCTTAAGCTGGGCGATTTTCTGATCAGCAGTAACGTCCAAAATACTTTCGAGGTCGGGTATCTGGACAATGTAATGCACCGAGAGGTATCCAAACTGATCAGGGCTTAACTCCATTCGCTTGTCTTCACTATTAACTTCATCTATGGTGAAATTGTTACGGATGAATTGACAGATTCTGTCTGCCTCGTGCTGGGTTTGGGTAATGACCCGAGCACCACATAGGTCGGTAAACTCGTTGACCGGATCAAAGAATTCCGTCCACTGTTTTGCGCTGGTGAAGCTGTTTAATGCTTCGCTTTTAGGCAGCTTACGGATCGCCTTTTCGGCGAAGCTGGGAAGAGTCTTTGCTCGAACCTGAACGATTGCAAGAGGCGCATATTTCTCACACGCCCGCTTTAAAACATTGTCTAGGAAAGAAGCATATTCTTTGTAGCGCTTTCGCATTTGGGCGAATCTCTTACCCTGTCTTTCATACCACAATTTGCCATGATGATTCATAGGCATAATTAACCTCCTTACACTTAGCTCAGTTGGTTAATAAAATAAAATCATCTAAAATGTAAAATTTTAATTTGATACAATATCATCTACTTATAAATAAATTAGGCGGTTAGGAAACTCGGAGGTCTTCATTCCTAATCCATGTGCCGCAAGTTCGATCCTTGTCGGCTTCGCTCAACTGATCATAGGGAACTATGCAACTGTGGATTTTTTTCTTTTTATCAGTGAGCGTGCCGTATTTCCAACCATCTCTGAGCTTACCATTCATCCATACAATATGCGCTGCTTCGGCAAGCTGTTCGAGTGTTCTATAATCCGGATCTTCCATTTTACCTCAAGATTTAATCTTTATTTACAGGAACTCGGGCAAAAAATAACTTTTTCTACAAAAGAAAACTTTTTTGAAAAGAATCTTATTCCAGATAACCGAGGCGATAATATAGTCATATGAAGTGTGCTCCGTTGAATCGTTTTTATTCCTCAAATGTACCAATGGCGTTGGATTGTCTTTAAAAGCTGTTTTATTATCGTCGACTTATTGAGTAATCGATGCTTGCTTTCGTGCTTGAACCTTTAACTGGTTTCAGCTCAAATGCATTGATAGTTTCCATAATCATATGCCCGATTTTCCTCATTCATATAGGAAAAATCTCTTAAAAGCAAGTAAGGAAGAGTATGATTATATTTATAATTCTGTGTGCAGGGCGTTCGCAGTAGTTTGCGGAGGTCTATACCGCTTTAGAAGCGTGGCTTCACACTCTGCGCCTTGAAGCTGCGGTGAAATCGACAATTGCAGATTTCAGGTAAAAGTATTTTTTTATTGGAGTATTGATATTATTGATGTGAAATTGTGCCTAAAATTGTGCCTATTTTTTGTGATTAGCAGTGATTTTGAATGATACGTGATGACATCATGGCCGAAAGGGTTGGTGACGAAAAAGCTTTTTATTTTATCATTTTATACTATGACAGCAAATAACGGTTGGAATTTCAGAAAGCCTTACCGTTAGCGGCATTGGGTTTGATAGGTATTTTCTGATAAAGTATGTGTATTATTAAAACCAAAACACATACTTTATCAGGTGGGTGATGGATGAAAAAGGTGTTCTCCAAAAATTTCGGCAGCAAAAGATAATTACTATTGAACAG
>JAFDAE010000016.1 GCA_019314005.1 Deltaproteobacteria bacterium
CAAAATTTTCGCAAATTTGAGGAGAATAGCAGGCCTATTTGACGAAAACTTGCGGAGATTTGGGCCGTTTCTCACTCTTTTGCAGTAGGATCAGAATTCTCGGACAGCCTCCTAATAAGCGGTCAGCGAAGAAGCCTGAAAGCTATCCGATGATCGCTTACCAACCCATGATTCTTGTTTCTCCATCGGACAAATAACATAGTCGGCCTGAAAAACGTAAACTCCTACGCCGATATCACGGACGTCATGTCCCCCTGAGTCCCGCCCTCAAAAAAACAAAAGTTGACCGACAAGGTAGATTCGTGGTAATTTATAAATATTCACGTCGCTTTTCTCCTGCCCGAATCTCTTATGTAATAGCAGATATATTGAGACCTTTGAAAAACGTGACAGTTTTGCAACGGTCTCATATTGTCATTTCCGCTCCGGCTTTTCTCTAAATGAAACAACAACTTGCCAAAAAAGGAGGATCTGAAAATGAGCGATTCAAAAACCTTGACCAACAACTTTGGCGCACCGGTTGATGATGACCAAAACAGCGTGAACGCGGGAGATCCCGGTCCTGTTCTGATGCAAGACGTCCACCTGCTTGAAAAGTTGGCCCATTTTGACCGCGAGCGTATACCCGAGCGGGTGGTTCACGCCAAAGGCGCGGGCGCATATGGCTATTTTGAAGTAACCAACGATGTAACCAAGTATACTAAGGCTAAATTTCTATCTACAATCGGAAAACGTACTGAACTGTTCATCCGTTTTTCCACTGTCGGGGGCGAAAAGGGGTCGGCCGACGCCGAACGCGATCCCCGCGGATTCGCTATCAAGTTTTATACAGAAGAGGGGAATTACGATCTCGTGGGGAACAATACCCCGGTATTCTTCATCCGGGACCCGCTTAAGTTCGCTGATTTTATACATACACAGAAACGTCACCCGGCAACTAATCTAAAGGACCCGGATATGTTTTGGGACTTTCTCTCTCTTACGCCTGAGTCCATACACCAAGTAACAATACTCTTTTCCGACCGGGGCACTCCAAGGACCCACCGTAACATGAACGGTTACAGCAGTCACACCTTCAAGTGGTATAATGACAAGGGCGAGTATTTCTGGGTAAACTATCAGATAGAGACCGAACAGGGCATCCGGAACTTTACCCGCCAAGAGGCCGCCCGAATGAAAAGCGACGACCCCGACCACGCCACCCGTGACCTGTACCGGACGATCGATCGGGGCGAATATCCGGCCTGGAAAGTCTACGTCCAAATCATGACTCCGGAACAGGCCGCGGAATATCGCTTCGACCCTTTTGATATCACCAAAGTCTGGTTCCATGGCGATTACCCGCTTGTTCCGGTTGGCCGCATTGTTCTTGACCGCAACCCTGAGAACTACTTCGCCGAGGTGGAGCAGGCCGCCTTCTCACCTTCCAACTTTGTTCCCGGTATTGCCGCATCGCCGGACAAAATGCTCCAAGGACGCCTCTTTAGCTACCAGGACACCCATCGTCATCGACTGGGGCCGAACTACCACCTGTTGCCGGTGAACTCGGCAAAGGGATGTCCTGTGGAGAACTATCAGCGGGACGGGTTCATGCGCTTTGACGAAAACGGAGGGGGCAGTGCCAACTACTACCCAAACAGCCTTGGCGGTCCCGGACCTGATCCTACGGCGGGTGAGCCGCCTTTCGAGGTGTCCGGAAAAGCCTCGCGCAAGCCTTATACCCATCCCAACGACGATTTCTTTCAAACGGGGGAGCTTTACCGAAGAGTCATGACCGATGAGGATCGGGATCACCTCGTTGGTAATATTTTGGACCACCTGGGCGGGGCGCAAAAACGGATACAACTGCGCCAGACCGCGCTGTTTTACAAGGCCGACCCGGATTACGGAGGGCGTGTGGCGCAAGGGCTGGATCTCGATTTGAAAGAGGTTGAGAATCTGGCGGCAATGTCCCCCGAAGACAGGGCTAAAGCAACGGCAAAAGGAAGTTAAGGTCATCTTGGCCTCAAGACCTTTGCATAACTGATAGGGGAAATCGCTCATGAATAGACGAGAATTCATGATAGCCGCTGCAAGTGGGGCACTATCGGCCATGGCGGGAATGGTGGGAGACGAATCATCTTTTGCGTCAGAACCCTTGAGGAAGGTCACAGGAGAGAACGCCACAAAGGTCGCCCTTGTAAGAACCCCTGACAGGGCCTCCGGCATAAAGAGAGCTATAGACCTCCTGGCAATAAACCCTGTGAAAGGGAAGGAGGTCCTCCTTAAACCTAATTTTAACACAGCAGACCCCTTCCCCGGTTCCACTCACAACGACACCCTGACCAACTTGATAAGCCACCTAAAGCAGATGGGCGCCACAAAGATCACTATCGGAGAGAGGAGCGGTCCTCCTGACACATCTCGTGTTCTCAGAGCAAAAGACATATATGAACTCTGCGAAAAGCTTGACGTGGAGATCATCAACTTTGAGAAACTCCCCCCTGGTGAGTGGACAAGGGTACGACCCGGGCTGAGTCACTGGAGAGATGGGTTTGATGTGGCCAAACCGGTTCTTGATGCAGAATGTATTGTCACAACTTGTTGCCTAAAGACCCACCGCTTTGGCGGGGTCTTCACTATGTCCCTCAAGCTCTCTGTTGGCATCACCAATAAGCGCAACATGGCAGAACTCCATGGGTCCCACTTAAACATGAGAAAGATGATAGCAGAGATCAACCAGGTCTATACACCATCACTGATAGTGCTCGACGGGATCGAGGCATTTGTAGATGGAGGGCCTGCGCACGGTACGAAGAAGCGCGCCGATGTCATCCTTGCCGGAACCGACAGAGTTGCCATCGATACTGTGGGACTGGCCATCTTGAAGGACCTCGGCAGCAATAGAGCGATCATGGAAACGAAGATTTTTGAACAGGAGCAAATCGCAAGGGCCGTTGAACTGGGACTTGGAGTAAAAAACCCTAAGGAAATCAAGATAATGGCTGATGAGGAGGAAGGTCAAGAGTATGCACGGCGTTTGACGGGCATACTGGAGACATAACAAGCATCAAGGGCCTGAACTTAACAAGGATAACTATGCATTGATATTGGAGGAGATAATTGATGTTCAATACACTCGAATCTTTCTTGTTGTTGTAATGTTGATCGTAGGTACGGACGGCCCCTTTGTTCCCCGCCCCCTGTATGCTCTATGTTGCTACTAACTTTGGATCATCTCTCAATTAGGCTAACGTCTTCGAAAACCGCGCCGTTGTCTTCCTTTCGGGGGGCGAATTTCGTTCACTTTCAAAGGGCAGCCATTGAACTGGTATTCATTCAATGCTTTTTTTGCTTTGTCAGCTTCCGCCCGGCTAGACATTTCCACAAATCCAAAACGTTTTCCTTTTACTATGTTGACTTGCTCAACAGCACCGTAACTGGAAAACAATTCCCTCAGCTGCTCGGTTTCTTCGGCAGCAGTTACAGAATGACTAAGATTCCCCACAAAAAGTTTCTTGTCTTGCATTTCAAACTCCTTACTCTGGGCCTCTGACCTTTGAATCATTGACCCCATTCTTTAAATACTTCTCCCCGGTGCGGACTTAACAGTCTGGTAAGCCGGAAAAAATTATTATTGCCTTGAAAAGAAACAACCTCCCATTGCCAAGTGATTCGACCAACAATGAGAGCGTTGCACAACGCTCTCAAAAATCATTCATTACGCAACAGGAGGTTACCCTCAATAAAACAGAATGTATCAGGCACGGGGGATATTGTCAAATTAGGGGTTCCAGAAAACAAAAAGGGTATTCCCTCATACTTCGATGAAATACCCTTTTTTAACTCAGAATATTGGTCTAAACCACAGTGACATTTACTGCGGCAGGACCTTTTTGGCCCTGCTCTATGTCAAAGGTAACTCTGTCGCCTTCATCAAGAGACTTGAAACCGCTTGCATTAATTCCTGAATGATGAACAAATACATCCGGGCCCTCTTCTTGCTCAATAAAGCCAAAGCCTTTGCTGCTATTAAACCATTTTACTGTTCCATTAGCCATAGCTGACACCCTCCTTTCAAAAAAGTTCTCATAGTCCCGGATCTCAGGATGCCACTTTGACAAATGGGTCTCTCCTTTAGAACGAAACCTGACCCCCAATTAAAAGCGATCCATTAATGATTGTTTGGACAATAACACATTTTTTTAAAAAAAACAACTTAATTATGCACTCCGGTTAGTATTTTCGCCTTCCTTGCCTGACGAGCACGAAGTGAAGCGTCAGCGCTCATAATGTCGCATTTTTCAAAGGTCTCATATCTTATTGAAACAAAATATGATATTGTGACTATAGGAAAGGATAAGAAATGCTGAAAAAACGGTTATACGAAATCTTGACCCCGGGTGTGGTCAGTGTTACCCCCACGACATCTGTTTCTCAGGCAATTCGAATGATGCGGAGCAAAAATATTAGTTGCATCGTGGTTCTCGAAGAGAACAGACCGATTGGGATCTTTACCGAACGCAATGCCGTGTGGTTAACCGCTCAGCAAGGGCCGGACTTTGATGACTCCGAAATCCGGGAATTTATGAGTTCGCCCGTTTTAACCGCTAACAAAAACACAGAAGTATACGCAGCCTATAATTTGCTCGCGACTAACAAAATACGCCGTCTGGTCGTTGTCGACGATGAAAACCGGGCCGTTGGTGTGGTGACCCAATCGAACCTGATCGACCACCTCGGTTACGAATATTTTATCGAGATCAAGAAAGTTTCCGAAATAATGACCAAAATCTTGTTCACCATACCCAACGACATTACCGTGTATCAAGCCCTGACCAAGATGGCACATAAATCCGTAAGCTGCCTGATCATTACGCACGATGACCGTCCCGAAGGCATCTTAACCGAGCGCGACGTGGCCAAACTGCTGGCCGATGGCGGCGATATCTGGCAGCAAAAAGTCGAAAAGGTCATGAGCTGTCCGGTCCAAACCGCGTCCCCGAATACCCCGATCCATGAAGCTGCCAAGATCATGAAGCAAAAAAATATCCGCAGAATAGTGGTGGTCGATAGCGAGGGTAAAATCGTTGGGTTGACCACCCAATCCGATATCGTCAAAGGGCTTGAAGGCAAATATATTGAAACACTCAAGGAGACTATCAGAGAAAAAGACGTCAAAATAGAAAGCACCTCAAGAGATCTGGCTGAAAAGACCGTCTATCTCGACAATATTCTTCATTCATCTATGGACATAGGCATTGTTGCCACGGACCTTAATCTCCGCATCTCATATTTCAACCCCGGCGCAGAACAAATCCTGGGGTATTCGGCAGAAGAGGTCATCGGCCTAAATGCAAAGGGAATTCACCTCCAGGAAGGCGTCGGAGTACTCCGATTCGACAAGGTCATTGAAAACATCCCTGAAAACAAAGTACACACATTTACCTTTGAACAGGATAAGAAGGACGGCAAACGGTTCATTCACGCAAGGGTCTCGGGAATCTGGGACAAAGAAGAGAAATTGGTCGGTTTCGTTCTGATGCTTCGCGATATGACCGAGAACAAGCGGGCCGAGGAGGCGCGACTGGAGAGTGAGAAGCGGCTGTATCGAGAACATAAGCGGATTGAGATGTTGGAGTTCGCAACTGATCTGTCCCTCAAATTGATGGATGAATTGAGAAACCCCCTTGTTGCTGTTGGAGGATTTGCAGCGCGCATCTCCAGCGGGGACTGTCCCGAGGACAAGTTAAAGGAGTATGCAGAAATCATCTTCGAAGAATCTAAGAGGATTGATAAGGTATTAGAAGAGGTTGCGACCCAGTTGAAAACCACTGCCGAGAAAGTACATAAAGACGAATCGGAAGAACCGGGGTAGGCAATTCTTAACGGCAGGGCCATGATCACTCCAGATCATGATCTGATCATGGTAAGCATCATTTTAAATTTCTTAACAGCTTTTAGAGAATGCGGTTCATTAACCGGCAATATAATCATTTCACCCTTTTTCAAAACATACGGGTTTCCTGAAATCAGAATTTCTACTTCGCCATCCAACACGCAAACCAAAGCATCAAATGGTGCAGTATGTTCACTTAATCCCTGCCCTTGATCGAAAGCAAATAATGTTACAGTACCAGTCTCCTTTTTGATTAAAGTTTTACTTACAACTGAGCCATCTTGATAGTTCACTAAATCAGTTAATGAACTTATTTTCGGTTCGGAACTCATTTCATCCTCCTTTGAATCACAATTTGCCTATTGGTTAAATGCATAACGCTTTAAGTCAGCCGCCCGTCTTTTTGGGTCGGCTGCACTGACTTTTTAGGCTTTGTCTTATATCTTACAACCATCATCAAGATAGCAGAATCCAAAACAAGACATACACTATTTGTAATTATTAAACTGATACTATCTATCATTATTCCGTAGTAAAGCCACCACATAATTCCGTGAATTACAATAACCCACAATGTTATAGAGATGTCATCGCTTGTTTTACGTCTCCACATCCGATAACCTTGTGGTAATCCACTCAATGCCATTGACACTCCTACGACTGTCATCCATAATTCCATTTTAATTCCTATAAGCCTAACGAATTGTATTAAGCAGAAAAAAGGGAGATAAGGGGGCAGGTCTACGTTTGACTCATATGTCCAGGGTCCTATGGGGAACAGCCATGCTTTTATGCAATTCGTCATTCAGCCAGACTTTCATCACTCTTCCCCAAGCGCTTCTAAATCAGCGAGGTCCCTCTTCCTTCCTGTGGCGCGCTTGTTCAAAACGAATTGTTCACGCCCGATGTAGTGAACAGCAATATCGCCGTATTTACCTTCTGCCCTGCCTGAAAACGCCTCTTCCCACGAGACACCTGTGAGAGATGTTATAATATCTACGCGGACCGGGGGAACGCCAAGTTGAACAACCTTGTCCGGACTCTCAAAATCCCCTGTGGCCAGGCCGACAGATTTGAAGCCAAACTCGTCAAGGGCGTCCAGGATGCGCCGGGCGTTTTCGGGATCAGGCTTGACGAAAACATCAAGATCGCCGGTGAAGCGCGGCACCCCGTGAAAGGCGAGCGCATAGCCGCCCACGATTATATACTCAACTTTATGTGCGTTTAATAACGCGAGCAGATCTTTGAAGTCTGGCTGAACTTCCATAATGTTGCCTTCGCAAATAATCTACGGTCGCCACCCGTTCCTCGGGCGTTTTGCTCAGCCAGTAGGCCAAGTCATGCTTCTTGAGGGAAGGATCTCGCAAACTGTGTTTAGTCACAACTTTCTGTATCATATCTTTAGCTCATCTTGCCGTTGGGCAAACTTAAGGTAATAATGACACAAAGAAAGTATGATATCAATAAGTTTTGGAAATAGCAGTTTTGCAGGAGTCTCTTATTACGACACATCCGGTCGCGGCAGCAGTCCGGCCCGATCTACGATCTCCGCTACCTTTTCCTCGCATCCAATGGCCATGATGTGGACCCCCTTGACACCTTTTATCTGCTTGAGTTCTTCTACCCGCTCGATACAGATGTTGATCCCTTCATCTTGTTGCTTGTCTTCGGGCACAGCAGCGAGGCGATCAATGATGGTGTTGGGGATCATGATACCCGGGACGTTGTTTTTAAGGTAGCGGGCCATCTTGACCGACTTGAGCAGCATGACTCCTGCTATGATGGGGCATTTATCTGTTAAACCCTGTTCCGTGGCCTGGTTTATCCATTTCTTGAAATGTTCTATATCCAGCACGGGTTGCGTTTGAATAAAGTCGACTCCCTCGTTGATCTTCTTTTGCAGGCGGATGATGTGCAACTCAATCGATTCAACAAACGGGTTGGCAACCCCTCCGATAAAAAATTTCGGAGCGCCTGAGATCTTTTTCCCGTTCATCAGAAGCCCTTTGTCCCGTATCTGTTTTACCGCCATAATCCACTGGATGGAATCAAGATCAAAGACCTTTTTCGCCTGTGGATGATCCCCTCTTGCCTGGTGGTCCCCTGTCAGACAGAGAACATTTTGAATCCCCAGGGCGGAAGCGCCAAGCAGGTCGCTCTGCAGGGCGATACGGTTTCTGTCGCGTGTGACCATCTGGAAGACCGGTTCTATCCCCATATCGAGGAGGATCTTGGACAAAGCCCAGCTCGACATCCTGACATTTGCGGTGGGGTTGTCGTTGACATTGACTGCGTCGACCTTCCCCTTTAGCTGGGCCGCATTCTTTTGTATCGAATCGACATCTGTTCCGCGGGGCGGCGTGCATTCAGTGGTTACCGCGAATTTCCCCTGGGCGAGTATCTTTTGGAGGTTGGTTTCTGCCTTCATAACGTCAAGTCCTCTCTGATGATTTTGCGAGGCCCTCCTGACAGGCTCGTTGACCAGTCTTTGGCGCCAATGGTTTTTGCCAGGCGATCGAGTTGACCCAGCTTTTTCTTACGCTCATAGATAAGCTTCCAGACGCAATCCATGTCGTCGCTTACCTCACATTTTCCGTTTACAGAGCCTCCGCACGGTCCGTTAAGGAGGCTTTTCGCGCAGCGGGTAATCGGGCACAGCCCTCCGAAATTGTGGATCCCGCAATTTCCGCAGGCAGCGCAATATTCTCCCCATATCCCATGCTCAACGGTCCCACCCATAAAAGTCGTATTAAGTCCGGGAAAAACCACCATGGTGTCGAAAGTCTCCGCGATATATTGAGGGCCAATGCTGCACGCTAATGATATAATGGCGTCGTAGTTGTTCTTTTTAATGGGATCGTCCAGCCACATAATGAATTCAGGCTCGCACTGACGGTCAAGGGTGAGTTCGTCAATGGTGACGGGTTTCCCTTGTTTCGCACGGGCGATCCTGAGCGCAGCCGCGAGTATGGCCACTTCTTTCTTGCCGCCTGCGTTACAAACCGTGACGCACCCCTTGCAGCCGACCATCAAGATCTTGTTGTAGCCCTCGATCATTGCAAGGAGTTCCTTAATGGGCTTGCGTTCTCCAACAATCATAATCAATACTCCGTATTATAGACTTTCAAAAAAAGATTTTGGTTCTTGAATATAGCATCTGGCCTAAGTAAATTCGAAACAAACGGGAATAAATCCGAAATCCGAATATCGAAATCCGAAACAAATCCTAAATTCAAATATCAAATGTTCAAAACGTTATCCACTCTTACGAAGTACCTTGTCCTTTGCGAATTAAAAGTACAATTTTCCAAATCATATTGTTTCGGATTTTGTCTTTTGGTCATTTGAATTTGTTTCGGATTTCGTGCTTCGAATTTCGGATTTAATCAAGCTTCGGATTTCAAAATCAATCCTTTGTCTTGCCCTTTATTAGGTTCGGTCCTAATGCTCGAATCTTTTCCGTCATCATTTTTGCCACCCGCGCGAATTCCGGGGCGTCAGACGCGGATATGTTGAACATCTGAACGCGATCCTGTTCAATACCTATTTCATCCAGTATCTTCCTGATATATGCAACCCGCTTCTTTGCCTTGAAGTTTCCGGTCTGAAAATGACAGTCCCCTTCCATACAGCCGGTTACATAAACACCGTCCGCTCCGTCCTGAAGCGCCCGAAGCAGATAAATGGGGTCCACACGCCCGGAGCACGGGACCAGAATGACCTTTATGTTAGGAGGATACGACATTCTGATCGAACCCGCCAGGTCTGCCGCGGCATACGAGCAATAGTTGCAACAAAAAGCAATAATCTGTGGTTCAAATTTTTCAGTCATAACTATGCGTTTCGAAGTCCCCGTAGTTCACTTAAGTCAGAGATCTTAAGGTGACGATGAAATAACTCTAAACTGTTACGAGTTGCGGGTTGCGAGTCACGGGTTTTAAACACGCAACCGATATTAAACTTACTACTCCCGTATTTCACTTTAATGCCAATTTCCCCAAGTATGGCTCGGAGACAGTAGATTTTGTCCCAAGACAAGGCCGCACAAGGATTTTCACCACAGGCGTAGCATCGGCTACGTCGAGGATGGAAATCCGCGGAGAACGCAGTATTGGGGCAAAATATGCTGTCTCCGGGTCATACTTCGAATAAAGCGTCTATCTTCGCCTCGATCTGTTTGCTCGTAAAGTGGCGTACCGTTATCGCCTGAGCCGGGCATTCCGCCGCGCACATTCCGCATCCCCTGCATCGAGCGGGGTCGATTTGTGAAACTCCGTCCTCATTTATAAAGGGAACGTCATACGGGCATGTCCTGACACATGTCATGCAGGCCGCGCAGAGGTCCGGATCCACCTCTGAAGACGGTCCCACATACATGGCGTCTTTTGACAGGATAGACATTGCCCTTCCTGTCGCGCCTATGGCCTGAGTTATGGTCTCTTCCGGAAACTTTGGAGTATGTCCATCCCCGCACAAGAACATTCCGTCAGTGGCAAAGTCAATCGGCCGCAACTTGATGTGCGCTTCGAGAAAGAATCCCTGGTCATCCCGTGGCAACTTGAAGACACCGGCGATCTGGGATGCCATGCTGTGAGGCCTGAGCGCCGTGCTCAATACAATGCGGTCAGGTGAAATGATCATCCTGCGCCCCAGCGCGGGCTCGATAAAACTTATCTTCAGCGTCTCCTTATCTTCAAAAACCTCGGGAGGAGTTTCCTGTTCATACCGGATAAAGATAACGCCCCGCTTGCGTGCCTCTTTATAAAAAAGTTCTTTGAACCCGAATGTCCGGATGTCTCTGTAAAGGACGATCACATCCATATCAGGGTTTAAATCCTTAAGTCTGAGGGCATTTGCGACAGCCTGGCTGCAACATACCCGGCTGCAATAAGGATGCTCCTCGGTCCTTGAACCAACGCATTGTATCATTACCACCGAGCCGAAAGATTTTACAAGGTCCGGCTTCTTATCAATTCTCCGGTTCAGCTCACTCTGTGTGATAACATGAGAATTCCTTCCGTACAGATATTCACTTGGCCGGTATTCATCTGATCCCGTGGCAATGATCGCGGCGCCGTGCCGGACCGATACCGTTGTTCCGTCGCTCTTCTTGATCCCTGTGCGGAAGCTCCCTACATGTCCTCTAAATTCTTCCACCACGGCATCTTTATGGACTGTGATACGGGAATGCTGTTCAACCTTTTGTATAAGTTCTTTTATATGTTTCCTTGGATTAAAGCCTTCAAGGGTCAAGGGACTATCGACATGACGCCCTCCCAGGCAATCGCTTTGCTCCACAAGGTGGGTTTTAAACCCCTGGTCCGCGAGGTCCAGAGCAGCCGTCAGACCGGCGAGTCCTCCACCTACCACAAGACCCGTGGGCACAACAGGGACAGGCTTGCTGACAATCGGTTCCTGAACAGCGACACGCCTCACAGACATGTGAATCAGGTCTTTGGCCTTTTGAGTGGCTAATGCTGATTCGTCCGCGTGAACCCACGAACACTGGTTTCTGATGTTTGCCATCTCCAGGAGATACGGGTTAAGGCCGGCTTCTCGCAGGCTGGCCCTGAAAAGCTCTTCATGGGTCTTAGGAGAACACGATGCCACTACCACGCGGTTGAGGTCGTGTTCCATAATAAGTTCCTTCATCCGCACCTTGGAATCGGTCGAGCAGGCAAAAAGGAACACATCCGCCAGGGCCACGCCCGGCAGCTGCCTGGCGTATTCAGCCGCGGCCTGCACGTCAACTACCCCCGCGATGTTTGTGCCGCAGCAACAGACAAATACCCCGATTCTCGGCTCACGCCCAAAAAGGGATTTCTCCGGGGGGAGAGAAGGAAGAGTGATCTCGTGTCCCCGGGCAGAAGCAATAGGAAGAGATGCCTGAGCTGCAGCGGCGCTTGCCTGGGCCACAGTCTCGGGTATATCCTTGGGGGCCTCAAATCCGCCGCACACATAGACCCCTTCTCGTGACGTGCAGAGAGGATTCTCCTTATGCGTTTCTACAAAGCCGAACTGGTTCAGATCAACCTGCATCCGTTCCGCCAGGAGATTGGCCTCGGACGACGGGGCAAGACCGACCGAAAGGACCACCATTGCGAATGTCTCTTCTCTTTTACCTGTATCAGGGTCCTGGTATGTAAGGACAAGATCGTTGGTTGCTGGATTTTCCGCCACACGGGAGATCATCGATCTTATATAACGAACGCTGCTCTGTTCCTGCGCCCGTGTGCAGTACGCGTCGAATCCCTTTCCCTGCGCCCTCAGGTCCATGTAGAAGATCGTGGGCTTGAGCTCGGCGTGATGGTTGTTTGCGATAACAGCCTCTTTTGTGGCAGCCATGCAGCATATGGAGGAGCAGAATTCCCGCCCGCTTCTGATGGATTCCCTGGAGCCCACGCACTGTATCCATGCTACCTTATCAGGTACAGTCTTGTCTGAAGGCCTCAGTATGTGCCCGTCAGAAGGGCCAGTTGCCGAAAGGCACCTTTCGAACTCCATGGTTGTGATGACGTTTTGATATCGTCCGTACCCGTATTCCACTGCTGCTTCCGCTCTGAACAGATCGATACCGGGCGCGAGTATAACAGACCCGACCTTGAGAGATATCTCTTCTTCGGTCTGGTTGAAATCGATAGCATTGTTTTTACAAAATTTTTCACAGGCGCGGCATTTTCCTTTTTTGAAGTAAATACAGCGCTCTTTGTCAATCGCGTATACAAGCGGGACCGCTTGAGGGTAAAGCAGGTATATGGCCTTGCGCGTCATCAGGCCCTCATTGTATTCATCGCCGACCTTTACAGGACATTTTTGCGCGCATATACCGCATCCAACACACTTTTCTTCGTCCACATAGCGGGGGTGCTTCTTGACGGTTGCGGTAAAATTCCCCACCGATCCTTCCAACCCGGTCAATTCCGCCATGGTCATAATACGTATATTGGGATGGCCGGCGCACCCGATGAGCTTGGGAGAGATCATACACATGGCACAGTCATTGGTCGGAAAGGTCTTGTCAAGCTGGCTCATCCTGCCGCCTATGGAACTCTTGCGTTCGACAAGGTAGACCAAGTACCCTGATTCAGCGAGATCAAGGGATGCCTGAATCCCGGCGATCCCGCCTCCTACGACCATTACCGCGCCTGTTGGTTCTGTTTTATGCAAGTGTGTCATTGTTGTTTTACGTACTAAACTACGTCCGTGTTACGGGTTGCGAGTTACGGGTTACGGGTTACGGGTTTAGAACTCGCAACGCGCAACTCGCAACACGCAACTGATCGTTTATCGCACTAAGTTTCTTTTTGCATTGTGTTTCAATTTAAGTAATGCTTACTTTTCTTTCCTTCAAAAACGAAATCGGATCAACCATGTGTCGTTTCAACCAGGTGGAAGTCTCTTTGAGTCCAAGAGCAAGTCCGATAAGTTCCGTAAAATAGAAGATCGGGATGTTGTAATCTTCCCCGTACTTCCTGGAGATTTCTTCCTGGTATAAATCTAAGTTTGCCTGACACATCTGGCAGGAGACAATTATACATTCCGCCCCTGTTTCAAGCGCCCTGTCGTAAAGTTTTTTCACCAGGGTATGCACGATATCCGAACGAGACACGGAAAAGCTCGCCCCGCAGCAATCTGTCTTGTAAGACCACGGCCTGACATCAATCCCCAAGGCTTTGGCTATGTTGTCCATGTCACATGGATTTTCATAGTCCACGCTCCCTGTGACCTTGGGAGGACGGTTTGCCATGCACCCGTAATAGCAGACAGCTTTCAGAGCATCGAGGGGCTGTTCAACAAGCGATTTTATCTTTTCGAGCCATTCGGGTTGTCCCATAAACGATGCCAGATCATATATATCGATGCTCGACTGAACAGTCTTCTGCGCCCTTTTTAAGCGGTTGTAACAAAGAGGACAGGGAACCACCATACTGTTTCCCAACTGTTCAGCTCCTGACAGATTCAGGGCAGGAAGCAAAATCGCCAATCCTTCATCCAGGCTATGCGCTGAGGTTGCCCCGCAGCAAGTCCAGTCAGGGAGTTCATGCAGGTGTATATCGAGCGCGTCGCACACACCCTTTATTGATTCATCATAGTCCCTTGCGGAAGACTCAAGGGAACAACCTGGATAGTATGTCAAGTTCATATGTTAACCATTAATAAATTAATTGGGACGCAGATTTTCGCGGATACCCGCAGATAGTTCTTTATATTCAAAATCCTGACGATCTGCGTTCATCTGCGTCCAAAATAAAAAATCCTATTCCCTAAAGAGTTTCCTGACCGCCTGCTTTCCCCCGGTTTTTCGCGGGACAAACGCCAGTCGGCCTCGTTTTAGCATCCGGATGCCGAGTTTGAGGTTCTTCAGCATCTCTTTTGGATTCAGTTTTTGTTCCGCCTGCGCGGCCTTTAGCTGGTAAACACCCATGAGAAAGGTTTCGTTTACCCGGCCAAATCTTCTGATGGCGTCTATGAATACCTGGTGGAACGTCGCAACGGCCCCTTCTGCCGGTATTTCTCCCTGACTCAATACCCAGCGCTTCAGATGGTCCATCAGCTTTGGTATATCTATTTCATTGGGACACCGGGTGAAACAGGTCTCACACGATGAGCATACCCACATAGTCCTTGCATGCGCGATTTCTTCCGTAAGGCCGAGTTGGACCATTCTGATGATCTGCTGCGGATGATAATCCATGGCAAAGGTGACCGGGCATCCATTAGTACATTTCCCGCACTGGTAACAGGCGAACAGGTCCACGCCACTGTCTGCCGCGACCTCTTTAGCAAAACCCGAATCGATCTTTGTTATGTCGTTGCTTACGTGCATAGCGTTTTTTATCTGTAAACTTTCAGAAAACGTTGTTTGTCTTGAATATAGCACATGGGTCAAACAAATCCGAATCTCGAATATCGAAATCCGAAACAAATCCTAAATTCAAATATCAAATGTTCAAAACGTTATTCAATCTTGCATAGTAAGATATTACTTGCGAATGAATAGTACTACCTTCTAACTCATATAGTTTCGAATTTTGTCTTTTGGTCATTCGTATTTGTTTCGAATTTCGATATTCGGATTTCGGGTTTAATCAAGCTTCGGATTTCAAATTTACTCCTCCACCATCTCTTTCGCAAGTTCATTCACCTTCAGCGGAACAATTTTTCTGTAAACCTCTTCCGGTCTCTTCTTGTTCCCGTCCACCACAAGGAGATCATCCTCGATGGATATGTTAAAGAGACGCTCGTTCTCCTTGAGATAAGGGAGTATAAGCCGCCAGTCCTCCTGGGTTAACCTGCTAAAGGCGCCTTCATTTAATTGCTCCTCTACAAGCATTTTGTGGGGATCACGCACATATATGGCCCCTCCTGAGGCAAGAGAAAAGAGGTTTGAGCCCGGATATGGCGTTGCCTGAGGCCGGACTGTGCCTTCGTTGTCAAATTCTATCCCGTTGAGTATGACAAATCCGCCCCCCTTCAGAGGATCTCCTGCCATAAAAGACTCCGCCAAATAGTCGAGCGCGGTCCCATTGATGACCACCCTTGGTCGGCCCGCGGCATTGATAAGAGGACGGCCGGCGACATTGCCCATAACATAAACGTCCCCTCCCTTTGCCCCATACATGAACGTCTGTCCCGCGTCGCCGTAGATGACCAGTTTGCCGGATTTAAGTATCTGCCCGAGCTGATCCTGGGCGTTTCCGTGTACTCTGATCGTCATTCCGTCGATTCCTGACGCAAGGTAGTCACCTGAACTTCCATAGGCGTCTATTTGCACGTCATTAGTTGCAGGGCCCAGTCCACACCCAAGAAATCGCTGCCCTCGATATCCGTAGCAGATAAATTTTTTCCACCCCATGGAGTACGCGGCACAGATCAGCCTGGCATCGCAATCGTCCCCCTCGGGAGGAAAACCGTGGGCGTTTAAAACAAGCGTAGTCTGTTTTCCCTCAGGCGCGGTCAGCTTGTCCCTGGTATCCCGGGTGATCAAGCGGAATATGCTTTCGTCATCAGAACCTATAGGGGCAACGGCGCCGAATATTTCCTGCCGGGTGTTTCTTATGATATGCAATACGGAACTTCTCTTTAAACTACCTGTGGAATAACAAAGGTCATAGAGAAGAGCAAGCGCGTCAATGGCTGTTTGCCTCTTTCCGTCATTGTCCCCGGCCTCTTCCGAGATCTTCTTGCAGCACCACCTGAGCGTGTCAAAATCGCCTGTCTGAATCTGTTCTTTTATAAAAGTGTAGAGTCCGTTGGCATCACCGCTGCCAAGGTGTTCTGAGACAGCCCCTTCAAGTGAATACGGGGTGTCGGGCCTGTTTATGGACAGACTCATATCGCAGGCCTGCTGATTTTTCGGCATCTCTATCTCCTTGCCGAATTTGTCGGTGCATACCATGCGCTTCTGTCCCGCATTCTTAGGGTCGTCGATTATGTTAAAGATAAACGCGCCACCGTCTGTGTGGCTCCCTCCCCTGGCGTTCCAGTATTTATCGGCAACCGGGCAGATGCGACTGTCTTCTTCCGCAAGGCTCGCCAATGTGGCATCTATGGCCTGTTTTTCAGAGCATACGAGGCCCACCTGGACCTCGCCATCGTGAAAAGCAAAGACCTGCGGGCGGAGCATTGCCGTATCGGTTATGCCGATCAACTGAAACTGCTTGTGGTAGTAATCGTTACGGGCGATGATGAAAAACCACGGGCCGTCAGGGGACCCATGAATGTGCATAGACTGAAGCAGGTGGTAGATCTTCTGCTTGTCCTCAGGCAGCTGGTCAAAATCCATCTCGGTTGTTGGCGCAAGGGCCTCTATAATATACTCCAGGGGGTAGCCGTAGACACGATTCAGAAGGTCATACATCAATACGGCAACTTCAGTGTCTGTTAGAAAATGCGGGTATATGTTCTTCTGTCTCAAGTATTCTGCCACGGCATAGTAGTTCGCAAAGTCTCCGTTGTGGACAAGCGCTTCGTCTAATCCTATGAAAGGATGCGCCCCGGCAGGGTGCCACACCTTACCCTTCG
>JAFDAE010000159.1 GCA_019314005.1 Deltaproteobacteria bacterium
ACGACCGAAAAGGTCAACATGGTATCCGTATCAACAGACAGTGGCGGATATGTTTCAAGTGGCGTCATGGCGATGCCTACGGTGTGGAAATAGTTGATTATCACTGAAGGAGAGATACAATGACACGAAAGCGACTACCTGTCATCCATCCAGGCGAGGTCTTGTTAGAGGAGTTTCTCAAGCCAATAGGCATTTCCCAGTACAGGGTTGCGAAGGACATCAACGTTCCAGCTCGTCGTATCAACGAAATCGTTCACGGAACACGTTCTATAACCGCTAATACCGCTTTACGGCTTGCCCAGTATTTTGGAACCTCTCCCCAGTTTTGGTTGAACCTTCAAGCACGCTATGACCTCGAGATCGAAAAGGACAAGATAGGAGATCGGTTGGCAGACGAGGTCAGAGCTTTGGCTACGGGGTAAAGAAGCGCTGACGCTAACGACCCCACAACAAGAAGGTGCCTTCGACTCCTCAACTGTCTGCGGCGTAGAGATGGCACAGAAAAAGAATTTCCTGGGCGCATAACGTTTACCGCGCTAAAGGTGAGATGCTTATCATTGAGACCCCTGGTGGTGGGGGAGGAGGCTACTTGACCGCTTCGCTTAAGGACCGGTCATTCCGGCAGACCGGTCCTTATTAAAACAGCGCCTGAAAATGCGTGACAAGAACATCGTTGTCCTCATCATAGCCGTGCATTTCCTCTCTGAAGGTGTAGTTTAGCTGCCATTTGATATTCTGTCCATGGAGGAACCAGTTGTACCCTATGGTATACCAGCGGCTGTCAAAGGAGTTGTCAACATCAACGTTCGGATCAAACTCGTCATACCGGGCGGTGAGCTGGAAGGTATCGGTCATGTCTACCTGCCCCTGTACCCCGTAGCCGTAAGCGCGTTTGAATCCGTGGCCGTGTTGCTGAACGTACTCTGCCTGTATGTGCACCGGCCCCGCGTCTATGG
This sequence comes from Deltaproteobacteria bacterium, assembly GCA_019314005.1. The sequence continues at coordinate 957 of JAFDAE010000159.1, forward strand.
CGGTATTGAAGTCCCAGATGTTCAACCGTTTCCCTACCGTGCTGTTTTCAACCTCAAACACATAATTGCCGTTGCCATCCACCGTAGCATCTCCAAGAACGGTAGTCTCGTAATCGTAGCCGACATGGTCATAGGCATAGCTGACGCCGAAATTGATATGCTTTGACGGCCTCACTACTACCATACCGGTTACCATAAAGTTCTCATTGTCGTTGCGCATCTTGTTGAACCCGTTTCCGTTGTAGAGACCCACTGCGTAGTAGATCGCGAGCTTGTCGATCACGAGCGGACGTTCGCAGAGGGGGAGGACCGGCCCGGCAACAAGATATGACGGTGAAAAGCGTGACTTGAACTGCCCCATGGTGACGTTGAGGTAAGGATGCGCGTCATAGGTAATATAGGCATCCTGCAGCATCACGCCCACAGCATCTTTGTTGAGTTCGTAATCCGGTGCGCTTGGGTCCAGTTTGTCAGCATTGTGATCGCCATCCGCACTGACCTGTACATGATATTTCCATTGATCAACCACCTCTCCAAACCACCTGAGACGCATACGGCGAATCACAAATCCGTCAAATTCGGATTGATCAAATGGCTTCTGGGAAGTCACGTTTTCAAGGTCGCCGTTCTCAACAGAGGTGTACCGTACCTGTACACGTCCCTTGAAGTTGACACTCTTGGGTCGGCGGGCCGCCTTGACCACAACCTCTTCCTTTTCTTCTCCTCTTGCTTCCTTGGCTTTCTCGATATCCTGATCGGAGATGATCCCCTTATCTTTCAAGATCTGTAGCAATTCATCAGATGATATTTCCGCAGAGCTGTTTACTGGCAGACTGAGTAGTAGAAGTGTGCTCCATAACAGAACAACAAACCTTTTTCTCATTCTCGATTCCCTCCTTGATCCTCAGAGCAGAATATAGCCTAAGTTGAGCGATTTTTGAGGAAGAGATGTGCCAATATCTTGATGTAGCAAGGTTTGCGAAAACCGCAGGCATACCCGTGGATATGTCGAGGATTTTCGCAAGCCCTTGATGTAGGTAAATATTTTAAATATGTACCGGATTCCGGCCACATTTGCAAGACCAAAAAAGTATCAAAAAAGCATGTTTTTTGTTGGCATTAGGTAATATCCTTGGTATTCTTTTGCGGTAATAGGAGGCTGTCCGAGAATTTTGATCCTACTGCAAAAGCGTGAGAAACGGCCCAAATGTCCGCAAGTTTTCGTCAAATAGGCCTGCTATTCTCCTCAAATTTGCGAAAATTTTGTCTTGTTCTCACTCTTTTTCGTTACGGATTTTTGTTGGCATTAGGTAATATCCTTGGTATTCTTTTGCGGTACAAGAAGATAATTGGATCGACATAGGTGGACAGATAAGAATGGGCAAAAACTGGGACGAAGATTCTGGCATTGTTGTTATTAATGAAGCTGATTCATCTGCTGTGGAATGGATCCGGTTCTGGAATCTGTCCGAGCCCTTTGTCGTATACGCGCTTGTTCTGTGGACAGTGTGGTCTTCTCACCTTGATGCTTCCCTTGCATGGATCTATTTTGCCTTTGGGGCGCAGTTTATCTATCTGGTTTTCATCAGTCCAGCGCTTCATTATTTCATTGAAAAAAAATACTTTTTGAGACCGGATCAACAGAGTATATGGTTCTACTTCTTTGATGCGAGGGGGATCGGATCGCCCAAACGGTTTTTTCGTTCTGCAGCGGGAAGACCGGCCGGCCTGAAAAAATATTGGAAAGAGGTTGTCGCTACATTAGGGGGAATCTGCGTTTTATTCATAGGGGCGGTCTTTGCGTTGCAGGGGTATATTTCCCGCCTGTTTGGAATGACCAGAGAAAGGGTTTTGGAGGTATCCGCGTGGGGTTTGCCAATCCTTTTGTTATTGCTCTTTGTCCTGTTGCCGGTGATAATCCGATGGGACAATTACAGAAACGGGATTGTTTCCTTTCTGAAAGTGAGCGGTTTAGGGGCTTTGTGTGTTCTTGCTGCTAATTTCTTCTTTCAGATCTTCCCTGATCTCCCCCTTTTGACAGATACACCCGTACGAGAAAAATGGTCTACCTTTTTTCTGGTTCCCATTGGAGGGAAATTGGCGGTTTATTTGTTTTGGGGATTGGCGCAACAATTCCTCTTCCTGTCAATATTTAATACAAACTTTGCCCGGGCATTTGATATTCGCAAGAAGAAAGGGTTTTTATCGGCCGCTTGTTGCAGCGCGCTCTTTTTTAGTCTTATCCATCTGCCCAATATCTGGCTTTTCGCACTTACCTTTATTGTCGGTTTTTTCTGGTCGGTCTATTTTATGAAGACCAGAAACCTTTTTGTCATGGCGCTTTCCTACTGTTTGCTTGCCTTTCTTGTTGATCAATTATTGCCTGTCTCTTTATCTTCCGGAATTAAAACCTATTCCGGACCGGCCTCTCTTTACTTTATCGTAAGAGGAGGTATCCTTCTTGTTTTACCTTTATGTTTCGTTTGTTTTTCTTTATTACAGGGGAATGCCCTTAAAGTAGTGAAAGTTAGTTCGAGTGTTGTCTTTGCCTTGATTCTTTTTTTGGCGTATCCTGATTCGGCCCAAGGGCCTGACTTTTACTGGGGTAGAGGAGGAAACGGCAAGAGCTGGCAATCGACACACGATATGACAGTACAAGGGAAAGGGGAAGACTTTACAGAATATTTTATCACCGGCGCCGATGGTTTTCTTGTGTCACGGCCGCTCTCCATAGCTCCTGAAAAGGCAAATACGATCATCGTTGATATGATGGTTATCCCTTTTTCATCCCGCGATAGAGGCGCTATTTATATTGATACGGGCAATGGATTCAATAAAAAAGAGATGCGTAAGTTCCGTCTCAAAAAGGGACGTATGATCTATCAGGTACCCCTTATGACATCTAAAAACGTGCTCAAGGTCCGGCTTAAGCCGACTCAAAAAAGGGGGCGTGTTGTAAAGCTCTATTCGCTGAAGATAGGGGCCAAGTAGTTGAGTGGTTGAGTACAAATATTATGAATCACGAATATGTTGACGTACTGATAATCGGCGCCGGGCCAGCGGGATTGAGATGTGCCGAGGTCCTTGGAAATTCGGGCTTGAGTGTATTGATACTGGAAAAGAACAAAGTCGTAGGGCCCAAGGTGTGTGCCGGTGGAGTTACCGGGCTGGTGCCGGGAGAAGATCTACCGACAGATAAGGGAGTACGATTCTATCAGCATCATGTATTTGTGAATGGAAAAGAATCGGTAATTTCCCTGAAACATCCTATTGCTATGATAGATAGGCACACGCTTGGCGATTTTCAATTGAACCGGCTAAAACGGTTGAATGTACGGATTTACACGGACAATAAAGTCATAAGCGTGAATCACGACTATGCGGTTACAAAGAGGGGAGCCAAGATATATTTCAGACATCTTGTAGGGGCTGACGGCGCGATATCGCTTGTGCGAAGATATCTTGGTCTGAAGAATAAATTTTATATCGGGATGCAGTACATCACTCCAAAGACCTATGCCAAGTGTTGCTGGGTTGTTCAGCCAAGGGTGCTGCGCTCCGGGTATGGGTGGATATTCCCTCACAAAAAATTCACTTCTGCCGGGGTTTATTTCAACCCCAAACTGGTTCCTCACGAAACAGCAAAGGAGTTTTTAAGGTCGATCCTGCAACGACATGATTTAGATCATCCCGAAGCCAAACTTGAAACAGCCCCCATTAATTGCAGGTATTCCGGCGTAAAATTCAAAAACATATTTTTGGCAGGCGAGGCCGCGGGCCTTGTTTCCGCGGCTTCCGGAGAGGGTATTGCTTATGCGTTAACATCAGGGGAAGATATCGGAAGACATATCGTAAACCCTGCGTATAATTTTAAGCAAACTGATCGTCTCTTGCAATACAAACAAAGACAAGAGATGGCGCTTCAGGTCTTAGATAGTGTGCCAACAGTATTGCAGGATATAATGTTCATGATTTTTGTGAGATTATTAGCGGCGCAAATACTTCGAAATTATTTCGAAGGAGTAGAATAGGACGTAATCAAAAAAGTGCCTAAAGTTTAAAGTGCCTAAAGTGAGCTAAAGTTGAGGAATGCGCTTTCAGCGCAGGCAATTTTAACTTGGCAAAATACCTTAACTTTAGGCGCTTTAAACTTAATACGTATCCGTATTAAAGAATGCGTATCCTAAGAGGCCAGGTATTGTTCAATACTCATGGCTATTGTGTCGAAGATTTGGCGGAATTCGGCTTCATCGCGCTCTAACAAGGTAATCCGAAACCCTTGAATCGTCGTGCTGAAAGAAGACAGGGGCACTACGCAGATGCCGGTAGATGCAAGGAGATAGTAGACAAATCGTTTGTCAGGGGCAACATTCGGGCCGCTTATGAGTTTTTCCACCAGCTCTCTGACCGCTTTATTCTCTACAGTTAGGGTCTGCTCCCCGTTTACCTTCCCTTCTTCAAAGGCAACGCTCATATAAAAAGCGCCGTTAGTGCGATTTGCGATGATTCCCGGAATATTTTTGAGGCGTTCGTACGCGATATTGGAAAATTTCTCGTATCGACGTTTTCGTTCCTCTAGGTAAACAGGGTATTCAGGATGTGTGAGTAGCTTCGGAATTGCCTTTTGAGGCAAGGTTGTTGAACACACTTCAACCATTTTTGCGTTCAGCACGCTATTTACGTACTGAGCGAACACTGGATCTTTGTCATCATTATATACTTCGATCCACCCACAGCGCGCGCCAGGCCAGGGAGCTTCTTTGGAGATCCCTTTCATTGAAATGGCGGGCACATCACCGATAATATCAGAAATTGGTCGTGTTTTTTGACCATTGTAAATGATATTTTGATAGACTTCATCGCAAATAATGAATAAGTCCATCTTTTTGGCAAAAGCGATTATTTCCCTCAGTATATCTTCCGGATAGACGGCGCCTGTTGGATTGTCGGGGTTAATGATCAAAATCCCCGCTACAGCCGGATTATATTTTATCCTCTTGCGAAGATCTTCCAGGTCAGGGTACCAGTTGTTCTGGGGATCAAGAGCATAGCAGACCGGTGGAGCTCCGGCATGAGCCGCTTCAGCAGATGAATGAGTGGAATATGTTGGCGAAGGCCCCAGGACCCTTGCAGTACGTTTCAACAAACCATAGATCTTGTTAATGGCGTCTCCCAAACCATTGAAAAAGATGATATCATCAGGAGTGATTTGCACTCCTCCGCGGCTGTTGGTTTGCGCGGCAATGAACTCCCGCGTTTCTAACAACCCGCGTGTCGGGCAGTATCCGTAAGTGCAATCGTCCATGGCCAGATCGGCGACAATCTGTTTCATCCACTGCGGTATTTTCTCTCCCTTTGCCACGGGATCGCCGATATTTTCCATGTTGGTCTTGATGCCGAGCTTTTGCATTTTTTCGGCTACGTTGACAATATTCCGTATTTCATAGGTGAGTTCTCCCGCGCCAATATGAACGATGTCAGTTCTCATTGTTTCCTTTCTTGAAAGTGTGTTGTGTATGTTGTGTAATTACGTAACACCAGCTATTTTATCAGTCAATAGAAAAAGAGACGCGAAAAGCTCACTCCTATTGCTGTTTTAAACCCGACCTTTTTGGCCTTTAGATACCAAGGGCCTATGTGCCCCTGTCAGGCTTCAATATTGCTCGTATCTTGTTACTAAGTTCAAGAAGGGTGAAGGGTTTGTGAATGGAATCGAGCATCCCCTCACTTAATATTTCCTGAGTCTGTTTGCACTCTCCAAAGCCGGTTGCTAATAGTACTTTTGCGTTAGGATCGATACTTCTTATCTCCCGAAACGCTTCCAGGCCGTTCATTACGGGCATGTTCATGTCCAGGATGATCATGTCAATTGTCCGGCCGTCTGCGATTGCAGATTTATATGCCTCTATTCCATCCAGTCCATTGGATGCCAGGATCGTATTGTATCCAAGTTCCTCTAATGCAGTTTCAAGAAAATCGAGCACTATTTCTTCATCATCTACTGCTAAAATTGTCTCGCTCCCTTTGCATAGATCACCACACTCCTCGTCGATCTCTTCTTTTGCGATCTCTTTTCCTAAGATCGGCAGATAAATATGAAAAGTTGTTCCACGTTCCGTTACGCTGGAACACGTGATATGTCCGTGATGGCTCTTTACAATACCGTAGACCATTGCCAAACCTAATCCGGTTCCTTTTCCGACTTGCTTAGTGGTAAAAAACGGCTCAAATATATGGTCTATGGTATCTTTATCTATTCCTTCACCTGTATCAGAGACAGTAATGAGAAGATAATCTCCAGGTTTTGCCTCCGGCTGATTATGGCAATATGCTTCATCAAGTATAGTATTTTCGGTTTTGATAGTCAGGGTCCCACCTTCCGGCATGGCATCGTTTGCGTTAATTCCCAGGTTGATTAACATCTGCCCGATTTGGGAAGGATTGGCATTGGTAATTTTCAGGTCTTGTGCAAGTTGAACATCGATCTGAGTTGTCTTGGGGATTGTATGCTGGAGGAGTTCCTTTACATGAAGCACCTCAGTATTGATGTCCATTGGCTGCAATTTGCCTTCTGCCTTGCGACTGAGCGTTAAGAGTTGATGGGTGTGTTCCGCCGCCCTTTTCGCGGAATGTTCGATCTGTTCGAGCCTCTTTCGTTGCGTGCTATTGATCGTTTTATCCATTAACATGAGTTGCGCGTAGCCATGTATTCCCTGC
>JAFDAE010000160.1 GCA_019314005.1 Deltaproteobacteria bacterium
GTTAAGCAGTTGGGAAATGATATCAACACACGGATTACTGTTATCAATGCCCAGGGAGTAGTCTTGGCAGATTCTGAAAACGACCCGCACCTTATGGAGAATCATAAGACAAGACCTGAGATAGCCCAGGCATTACAAGGGAGCATCGGTACATCGATACGCTATAGCACGACCGTGAAGGAGGAAATGCTCTATGTCGCAGTGCCGATTGAACAGGGTGACATTATAGGTGCTGTGAGAACGAGTCTGTTCTTAGAAGATATCAACAGCCTCCTTGCTGAGTTAAAATTGAAGATCGCACAGGTGGCATTGATTATACTTGGTATATCACTCATAGGCGCCGGCGTTTTTTCTCGAAGTCTTTCAAGGCCGATCAGAGAACTGAGCGCGGCTGCCCGGCGCACAGCAGCGAGAGACTTCAGCGTACGGGTCTTTTTAAAAAACAGAGACGAACTAAAAGATCTTGCAGATAGCTTCAATTATATGAATAGCGAGATTAGCACGTTGGTCAGCGAACTATCAAATCATAAGGATAAATTAAAGGGGATCATTTCCTCAATCCAGGAAGGGCTTGCTGTTTTTGATAGAGAGGGGAAAATCGTTCTTAGCAATGAGAGTTTTGAAACGATGATTCAGGAGGAAAATGTTGAGGGAAGATTCTACTGGGAAGTTTTAAGAAGTCCCACATTTGGAGAACTCATTAAAAAGGCGCTGCGAGAAAAGAAAAACCGGGTTGAGGAGATAGAATTATACGATAAAGTCTTTTTGTGCAGCGCGACATTTTTGAGATCAAGAAAAGAGGTTGTGGCTATCTTTCATGATATAACGGCGAGTAAGCGGGTTGAAAAAATAAAAAGAATGTCTCCCATGAACTGCGCACTCCCCTCACTGCGGTAAAAGGGTTTGTAGAGACGTTGGAGGAGCAAGTAGATGAAGAAAATCTGCGCTATGTGGAGATTATCAAGAGGCACACCGATCGCCTTATATATATTGTTCAAGATTTACTGGCGTTATCCGAGCTTGAGGAAAGCGGCGTAACCTTGAAATTAGAAGATGTTGACGTGAGCGACGTGCTCGAAAGCGTCCTCGGTATATTTGAGCAAAAGCTCCAAGACAAGGGCATCACTTTAAAACGTGAAGTAGAACCCGGTTTGCCTTGTCTTAAAGGCGATCCCTTTAAGTTAGAGCAGATGTTTATAAATCTCATAGATAATGCCATTAATTACACAGAAAAAGGATCGATTGTTATATCGATAGGCCGGAAGGACAATCGGATAATGATCCAGGTGAGGGACACTGGAAACGGTATCCCAGAGGATGATCTCCCCAGAATTTTTGAACGCTTTTATGTTGTTGACAAGTCCCGATCACGAAGACTCGGCGGAACCGGACTGGGGCTTTCCATTGTAAAGCACATTGTTTTATTGCACAACGGAACAATAGATGTGAAAAGTATGCCCGGCACTGGTACAATATTTTTTATTTCCTTTCCTTTTTCCCGTTCCTAATTTTTTTAACCAAAAATTAACTTTTCCTTTATACGCCTTTAATAATCGAGTGTGTAATCTCCAATACTGATGGCTTCGTAAGAAGTTCAAGAACTCCTTCTCCTCTGGTGGGAGAGGATTGGGGTCAATGTTGTTGACTTAAGGAAAATCATGTTTGTTATTGAATATCGAATATTGAACAAGGAATGTCGAATTATGAAGTTTAATAAGGTGTTCCATTACTTCGATATTCATTATTCCTTGTTCGAAATTCTGCGGTTCAAAACTAAATGTGCTTAAGTCAACAGTATTGAGGGTTAGGGTGAGGGGGGATATAGGGTGCATTATTTTTCGCTCAATTAGTGTTAAATTTTACTTGGGAGTAACCATGATGAAAAGATTATCGGTAAGTCTATTTATTTGTATGAGTTTCGTTTTTTTGGCCGGCGTTCAGGTCAAGGCAGGCAGCCTGGCGGACATCCTGAAAGAAAAGGGAATCATCACTGCTGAGGAAGCCGACGAAGTCAGCAAGGATCAGGCGAAAGAAAAGAGTTTTAAGTTGTTAAACAACCTAAAATGGTCAGGAGACCTGAGACTTCGTCATGATACACAGTGGAGAGAGACGGACAGTGACGATTACGATCGCAACCGTGAGCGGTTCCGTCTTCGTTTCGGTTTCACAACAAAACCGACCGAGACCACAAAACTCGGGGTGCGGCTTGCATCCGGGTCAGGGTATCAAAACACCACAAATCAAAGTTATGACGGACATGCACGGGGGAAAGAGATTTTTATCGACAAGGCTTACGCGTCATGGAAGCCTGCCGATTTCTTTAAGATCACAGGCGGCAAACATAAGAATCCCTTGCTCACTACGCCGCTGGTCTGGGATCCTGATGTCAATCCTGAGGGATATTCCGAGGAACTTAAGTTGAAGGTGACCCCTGCTTGCGTATCAATTAGGTTTCGTGATCAAGCCCTCTAAAAAAGTCAAATTGGAAGTTGCCGGTACTTATTATGATTTTAAAAACCTGGACAAACTTGAGTGGGAGACCGGGGTGCTGAGTGATAAGACAGAGTTTTTGGGGTACAATCATTCGCACAGCCAACAGATGATCTTCGACAGCAACCAAAAGCTTCTCAACGAATTTGGCTGCTGGGAGGTTGCAGTAAATCTCAAGGTGAAAGATGCCCTGCCGGTACCCTTTTCCATCTTCGGAAACTATATCAAGAATTCAGAGGCTGATATCAGTGACCTTATTAACAAAGGGGTTGCCACAGTAGATAGTGACCCTGCGGATCTTGCCGTCTACGGAAGTGATGATCGCGACACCGGGTGGCTTGTCGGTTTCTCAGTAGGGAGCAAAAAGAAAAAAGGGGATTGGCGCGCAAAATACCATTACCAGGTATTAGAAGATTATGCCTTCCCGGCTGTGTTTGTCGACTCTGACTTTCATGACGGCGGCACCAATAATAAGGGGCACTATGTCCAGGGCCTTTACTGTCTTACTGATAATATTCAAGCCAGGGCTACAGGGTTCTTTACCGAGCGTGAAGATGAAAGCAAGGATGGAAAGAAGGATGAAGACCGTGTACAATTGGACATCGTAATAGCCTTTTAATTGTATATAGTTATCTTTTTGAAAGGAACCAGTGCAGTGCTGATGAAAATTAACCAAAAATTAACAAAAACTTAATATAATATTGGTTATATTCTGGCAAATACCCAGTACCAGGCTTGCCAAGAACCAGCAATCGAATTTGTTTGCACAACAGCCCGTAAAGCTATAAGGGGTATCCAAAATGAAACATATTATCAAAATCGCATTCGTACTAATGCTCATATCAGTGCTCTTCATGGGAGGGCCTGTATGCTGGGCAAAGGAAAGCGCACTGTTAGGGGCGGGCGCTACCTTTCCCTACCCACTCTATTCTAAGATATTTGATGCTTATTACAAACAACGCGACGTGAAGATCAACTATCAGGCGATTGGTTCCGGTGGGGGTATACGACAGCTTATCAACAAGACAGTCGATTTTGGTGCGACTGATGCATTTATGAGCGATAAGGCTTTGAAAAAAGCAGATGGTTCCATTCTCCATATACCTACCTGCCTCGGTGCAGTAATTGTAACCTATAACCTGCCGGGAAACCCCAAGCTTAAGCTTACTCCGGATATCATTGCTGATATTTTTCTTGGAAAGATAACGAACTGGAATGATACTCGTATCAAAGAAATTAACCCGGCCGGCTCCCTTCCGGATATGCATATCGTTGTGGTGCATCGCTCAGACGGAAGTGGCACCACCTTTATTTTTAGTGACTATTTAAGCAAGGTGAGCAGTGAATGGAAAGCAAAAATAGGCGCGGGTAAGTCCCTTAATTGGCTTGTCGGCCTTGGAGCAAAAGGGAACGCAGGCGTGGCGGGCTTAGTTAAGCAGGTGCCCGGTTCTGTCGGCTATATCGAACTCGTTTATGCGTTGCAGAATAAGATGCCGGTATCTGTTGTAAAGAATAAATCGGGAAATTTTGTTGCGCCGAGCATGGAATCGGTGAGTCGCGCAGCGGATATCTATTTGCCTGATCATACGCGGGTTTCTATCACCGACACTGATGCGCAAGAGGGATACCCGATAAGCAGTTTTACCTGGTTGATACTTTATCAAGAACAGCACTACAAAGGGAGAAGCAAAGAGCGGGCTGAGGTGCTGATGAAACTATTGTGGTGGGTTGTCCACGACGGACAGGACTTTGCAGAGGCGCTCCACTATGCGCCTCTTCCTAAAGATGCGGTGGAAAAGGCGGAGAGGATTTTGCGATCGGTGGTATACGGTGGGGATAAGATATTATAAAGCATGATACAGGAAAAAATTTTTCAAAATACGCTCTATATTTCCGCATTCTGCGTTGTTGCTCTGATTATAGCAATTTTTTGCACGCTTCTACACGCGTCATTGCCTGCGATTAAGGAATTTGGCGTAGGCTTTGTGTATGGTAAAGTGTGGGATCCTGTCTCAGGAGAATTCGGAGCGCTGCCGTTTTTGGTGGGGACGCTTCTTACTTCTTTTCTGGCTCTCATAATATCAATACCGTTTTCTTTAGCCATTGCTATCTTATTAGGTGAATATCTTAAAAAAGGGGTTATTGCTACAGTCCTTAAAAGCGCTGTCGAACTGCTGGCAGGGATCCCGTCCATTATCTATGGATTTTGGGGGCTCTTTGTGTTGGTGCCGATCGTAAGGGATATGGAAATTAAATTGGGCATTATTCCATATGGCGTGGGGATACTCACCGCTTCACTTATTCTTTCCATTATGATCATTCCGTATTCGGCATCGATCGGAAGAGAGGTCATAAGATTAGTTCCCGCTGACCTCAAGGAGGCAGCCTTGTCCCTTGGCGCCACACGGTTTGAGATGATAAAGAAGGTAAGCCTTCCCTATGCCCGTTCAGGAATCTTTGCCGGTATTTTGCTTTCATTGGGGAGGGCCCTGGGAGAGACAATGGCGGTGACCATGGTTATCGGAAACTCTAACTTTTTGCCTAAAACTCTTTTTAGCCCTTCAAACACAATGGCAAGTGTCATAGCCAATGAATTTGCGGAGGCTACAGAAACGTTATATCTTGCGAGCTTGGTAGAAATAGGGCTTCTTCTCTTTATCGTAACGATGATAATCAATATTATCGGCAGGTATATTATCCAGAAAATGAGTGTGGAAACTTAGCATGAAAGCAAACAACATTCTAGCGCGAATAATAAAGGATAGGGTTTTTAAGGGTGTAACTATTCTTTTTGTCGTGGTATCCATGCTGCCATTATTATTCATCCTGCTCTATATCATAAGGAATGGTATTGCAGTGATCAACTGGCAATTTCTCGCCGAACTCCCCAAACCTGTCGGTGAGCTCGGCGGCGGGATTTCGAACGCGCTGGTTGGAACCGGAATTTTGATTCTCAGTGCTTGTCTCTTTTCGATCCCTTTGGGAGTTGCTGCCGGTATCTATCTTTCTGAACACAGAATAGGAAGACCGGCGTATGCGGTGCGATTGTGCGCGGAGGTATTGCACGGTATCCCTTCAATTGTTATCGGTATTATCGCCTACATATGGCTGGTTGTTCCAATGGGGACGTTTTCCGCGCTTTCCGGGGGGATCGCGCTCGGTATTATGATGCTTCCGGTCATCGTTCGTACAACGGAAGAGACCCTTAAACTGGTTCCCGGAACACTCAAGGAAGCATCTCTTGCGCTGGGTGTGCCGTATTATAAAACGATGCTTAAGGTCATTCTCCCCGCGGGACTCAGTGGTGTCTTAACCGGAATCTTGCTCAGTATCGCGCGGATCGCGGGCGAAACTGCTCCGCTTCTCTTTACCGCATTCGGCAGCCCCTTTATGGATGTGAATATCCTAAAACCGGTGAACTCCATGCCGCTTTTGATCTTCAATTATGCGACAAGCCCTTACCCTGAATGGCATGCATTGGCGTGGGGCGCGTCGTTTGTGCTTGTAGTGTTCGTACTCACGTTAAATATACTTGCGAAAGTGATAAGTAGAAGATGAAATCTAAGGTTGTAAGTGTCCAAAATTTTGGCGCCTCTTTTGGTGAGAACCGCATATTAAAGAATATCAATCTCTCTATCCCGAAAGATAATGTTACCGCAATTATGGGGCCATCGGGATGCGGGAAGACCACTCTTATCCGGTGCGTAAACAGGATGCACGAGTTAATATCGGATGCCCACGTGACCGGTAAGATATTTTTATATGACGAAGACGTCTATAGCATGAACCCCATTCTGGTGAGGAGAAAGATAGGCATGGTGTTTCAAAGGCCGAATCCATTTCCTACTATGAGCATATACGATAATGTTATAGCAGGGTATAAGCTCAATGGGATTAAACTGCCGAAAACCGAACAGGACAGTATCGTCGAGGATGCGTTAAGAAAATCAGCGTTGTGGGATGAAGTAAAGGATTCTTTGCACAGGAAAGGAACATTCCTTTCAGGCGGCCAGCAGCAGAGGCTCTGCATAGCCCGAGCCTTGGCCATGCAGCCCGAGGTCCTCTTGCTTGACGAGCCTACTTCCGCTCTTGATCCTAAAGCAACTTCGCATATCGAAGAGTTAATCGTTGAATTAAAAAAAAGCGTGACAATTATACTGGTTACACATAATATTGCCCAGGCGGCACGAGTTTCCGATTTTACGGCATTTTTATATCTGGGAGAGCTTGTTGAATTCGGACCAACCAAAAAACTGTTTACCGTGCCTGAAGACAAGAGAACAGAGGAGTATCTAACCGGAAAATTTGGGTAGTTGCCATTCAGAAATGGCATATTGCGTCCCGATACTGCGTTCTCCGCAGGTTTCTATCCTCAACGTAGCGTTGCTACGCCTCCGGTAGAAACCTTTGTGCGGCCTTGTCTCGGAACACAATCTACCGTTTCTGAATGGCAACTGTGGAGTGGGAGTCATGATAAAAGAAGGAAAGATCAACGCTATTAAAAGAGATCTCCATGAGTTTGCCGCTTTGGTAGAGCATATGATTGAGCGGAGTATAAAGGGCCTTATTTCAAAAGACAAAGCTCTGCTCACGGCTGTGATAGAAGAGGACGAAGTAAAAGCGAACAGTTTTGAAACCACAATAGAAGAATTGTGTACCGTATTTATTGCTCAATTCCAACCTCAAGCCAAAAACCTGCGGACAATGCTTATGATTTTAAAAATGAATAATGACTTGGAGCGGGTTGCAGACCATGCGGTGAATATCTCGGAAAGCAGCCTCTTTTTGATAGAGCGACCTCAGATAAAGCCGTATGTTGATTTGCCGAAAATGGCGGAAACAGTAATAGAGATGTTGAATGACAGTATTCATGGGTTTATTAATGAAGACGGTGTGCTTGCCAGAAGCGTATGTAGGCGGGATGAGATCGCAGACGACCTGAAAGATAAGATTTTGAATGACCTCATCGCAATTATGACCCGAGACCCTTCCGTTATTGAACGTTCCGTGCATTTAATCAGGATCGTCAGAAACTTAGAACGCGTGGCTGACTTATCGACTAATCTTTGTGAAGATGTCGTATTTATGGTAGAGGGAAAGGTGATAAGGCATCAGATAGCTTAGTATACCATAACAAGCAGTAGTAATTAGGAATACTTAAATAGGTATTCTATAAGCCCCACCTGGATATCACTTCCACCAAGCCGTCCTGCACATCCCCACCATCAAACATTCCGGAACATGTCTACTATCCTCGTTTGCTCACAGGTCAGGTGTATGTCAACACTACGGTTTTATAGCAAAAAGAGGCACTTGGGGATTGACATTTACAAAGTGGTAATGT
>JAFDAE010000161.1 GCA_019314005.1 Deltaproteobacteria bacterium
GGAGATAAATGTACACCAATAGGTTGTGGGAAACTTAGAACAGTTTATCTCACCGCAAAGGCGCAAAGAACGCAAAAATTTTGTAATCTTTCCCTTTGAAAGGGTTATTATGCTTTTATCATTTTAGGCCTTTCTTTGCGTCCTTTGCGCCTTTTGCGTTGAACTAATACCACATCTTGAGATGTTAAGTTAGAATGGAGAGTTTACTACATGACAAAGAAGAGAATATTGAGCGGCATGCGTCCCACGGGCAAGCTTCATCTTGGGAACCTCTTGGGGGCGTTGGCAAACTGGAAAAGGTTGCAGGACGATTGTGACTGTTTTTTCTTTGTGGCGGACTGGCACGCCCTGGCAAGCGACTATGCCAATACCGATAATTTAAAGGACTATATCCATGAAATGATTATTGACTGGCTGAGTGTTGGTTTGTCTCCTGATAAATCCACCCTGTTTATTCAATCGCATTTGCAGGAACATGCCGAACTTTTTGTTTTGCTTTCTACTATAACCCCGCTTCCATGGCTGGAAAGAAACCCGACTTACAAGGAGCAAAAGGAGCAGGTAGCCAACAAGGATTTATCAACATACGGCTTTCTTGGGTATCCGGTTCTGCAGGCCGCGGACATCATTATGTATAAGGCAAATGCTGTTCCGGTCGGGGTGGACCAGCTTCCACATGTGGAATTGACAAGGGAGATCGCGCGAAGGTTTAACCATTTTTACGGAGAGGTCTTCCCGATCCCCGATCCGATACTTACCGAGGTCCCAAAGCTCCTCGGGATCGACGGGCGTAAGATGAGCAAGAGTTATAACAATACAATCTTTATATCGGAAAAACCGGAAGATATTAGTTCTAAAGTCAGCCAGATGGTTACCGATCCCCAACGTGCCCGGCGCAAAGATCCAGGCAATCCGGACGTCTGTAATGTTTTCAGTTTTCACAAGCTTTTCTCTGATAAAGGGATTATACAAAGGGTTGATCGTGAATGCCGCATTGCAGGGATCGGGTGCGTGGAATGTAAAAAGATCATTGCTGACAATCTGATAAAGTTTCTTGCTCCAATTCGGGAAAAACGTGACTATTACGAGAAACATCCGGAAGTAGTCAGTAAGATCATAGAGGAAGGGACCGCAAAGGCCCGTAAAGTGGGGAGCCGGACTATGGAAGAGGTGCGGTCGGCAATGAAGATTTGATGGGACAAACTTCTTATAATGTAGAATTGGGGGAAGTCTTTGAAGGCCCTATGGATCTTCTTGTATACCTGGTCAAGAAGAACGATGTCGATATCTACGATATCCCCATTGCGTTGGTCACCGAACAGTATTTGGACTGCCTGGAGCTGATGAAAGAACTTTCCCTTGATGTATCCGGGGAATTTTTGGTAATGGCGGCAACCTTGATGCAGATAAAATCTCGCATGTTGATCCCCGATGCGCAAGACAACGAGGAGGATGAAGGTGCGGAAGACCCCCGGATGGAGCTCGTGCAGCCGCTTGTGGAATATCTGCGATTGAAAGGCGCCGCTGAACAATTGTCTCAGATGTCTTTGTTAGACAGGGACACCTTTGTCCGGGACGCACAGGAGGAAGCGATAGAAGGCGATGTGACATTCAAGCCGTTGAGGCCTGTGGGGCTTTTTGAATTGATCGACGCGTTTCAGCGCATACTGAAAGATGCTTCAAAAGAACATTTTATTGATATAACGAAGGACACCATTTCTGTAAGGCAAAGAATATCAGAACTCATGGAGATCCTTGAAGAAAGAAAGAATGTCACGTTTCAGGAACTTTTTCTGGGAAAACATTCCAAAAAGATGCTGATTGTTACATTTTTGGCTATTTTGGAGATGATCAAGCTCCGGTTGATTCGCGTAATGCAACATGTTGATTCAGGGATTATAAGGATTTATGCTGGATAATCTTAAGCCGATTATAGAAAGCCTCATATTCGTGGCAGATGAACCGCTCAGTATTAAACAGCTTGAAGCGGTGCTGGGTGGTGTATCTCGCCAACAGATCAAAGACGTACTGAAACGGTTAATGGCCGAGTACGAGACAGAAAAACGCGGATTTGCCCTCCAGGAAGTGGCGGGAGGATATCAATTCCGTACCCGGCCCGAATACAGAGACTGGGTGATAAAACTGAAGCAGTCAAGTCCGGCTAAATTGAGCCGCGCGGCCCTTGAGACCCTCGCGATTATCGCCTATAAACAGCCGGTATTGAGAACCGATGTGGAACACCTGCGAGGGGTGGACAGCGGGGGGATTTTTAAGACACTTTTGGAACGGGATCTAATTCGAGTGCTGGGACGTAAGGACCTTCCGGGCCGTCCCATGGTTTACGGTACCACCAGGCGATTCCTGGAGGTCTTTGGATTAAAGGATCTTAGTTCTCTTCCCACCTTAGAGGAGATGGAGCAATTGGAAGAGTCGTGGCCGAGCGTATCCAAGTCGTCTTAGCACGCGCGGGTGTCGCGTCCCGCAGAAAGTCCGAAGACCTTGTTCGCCAGGGACGTGTCACAGTCAACGGCAAAGTAGTAAAGGAACCCGGTTTTCCGGTCACATTCGGAAAAGATGATATCCGGGTGGATGGCCGTCCTGTCCGCCATCTTGAATCAAAGATTACACTGATCCTGAACAAACCAAAGGGGGTAGTTACCACCGCAAAGGACCCTCAAGGAAGGCCGACAGTTACAGACCTTGTGGTGCGCCTGAAAAAACGTCTTTTCCCCATAGGAAGGCTTGATTACGATACCGAAGGTCTTCTTCTCCTTACCAATGACGGATCATTGGCCCAACACCTCCAGCACCCCCGCTACGGTGTTGAAAAGGTCTACAAGGTAAAGATAAAGGGACGTCCTGATTATTCTGTTTTTAAACGTCTTCGTGAAGGGATAGTCTTAGACGGAAAAAAGACAGCGCCTGCCAAAGTAAAAAAAGTCGGCACAACAAAAGAACACACATGGCTCGAAATCGCCATTCACGAAGGGAGAAACCGTCAAATCAGAAGAATGTGCAAGGCGGTGGGACATCCGGCGCTCAAGTTGAAGCGGGTCGGTTATGGTCCACTCAAGCTGGGAGATTTAAAGCCGGGAAGTTACCGAATATTGACCGCGCGTGAGATCGCTCTTCTGAAAGAAGCCGCAAAGCCTGTTAAACCAAAAAAACCTTGACATTTATTCTTCCAATCCGTAGGATTTTTTGACATATTTCTTATGCATGGGCGGTTAACTCAGTGGTGAGAGTGCCATCTTCACACGGTGGAAGTCCGCGGTTCAAATCCGCGACCGCCTACCACATTATTATACCGTATTATACCGTGATCCTTTCCTTCCACTCGCATATCAAAGGGGATATCGACCTTAGCCTTTCTCTCAACGGTCTTTTCTCAGACCCTGAAGTAGATATCATGGCCCGTGCCGATCTCACGGTGGTTCCTCAACGAATCAAAGCACATCAATATCGTTTTTGCCAAAAACATTGTGTAGGGCTGTTCCCGGACTACCGATATCGATTCGGATTTGAAGGAAAGTACCGGAACATAGAACTGTTTCGTCTGTTCAATGCGCCGCATCCTCCAACTAAGTTGTATCCTTTCGTGTCTGACTTTGTAAAACAGCACTTTGAGAAAGGAGCACCGCATTTTCCATTTCCCTTTGTGATAAAAAGCGATACCGGTGGTGGTGGATGGGGAGTTTTTCTGGTCCGTGATAAAAAGAGACTTCAAGAAATACTCGCAACACTTTCCGATGTGCGTCGACATCCTGCCAAGCGCTTTATCGCCCAGTCCTTTGTCCCTCATGGGGGGCGGGACCTTAGGGTGGTGGTGATCGGAAAATCTTTTCATCCGTATTGGCGGTGTCAGCCTGATCCTGAAGAATTTCGTAACAATGTGGGCCGGGGCGCGTTTATTGACCATGAGCTTGACCCGGATCTCCGTGAAAAGGGGGTAGGGTGTGTACGCACATTTTGCGAAAAGACAGGGCTGAATCTTGCCGCCTTTGATGTCCTGTTTGATCGAAGCAGACCAGATCCTGAGCCGCTCCTTTCCGAGATCAATTTTATGTTTGGCCGAAAAGGGGTGGGTGGGTCAAATAAATTTTTTTTTTTTTTTCAAGAAGCAGGTGACGATCTCGCTAAAAAACTTTGATTTGCTGCAATAGCAAAAAATTAGGTATATTTTAGTCTCCTTGGGTATAGTGCAAAGATTTCCCACTTGCAGGGGAAATATATTGCATATGAGTGGAACATGATTGCATATTTTGGTCTCCTTCCGAAAGTGCACCTTGCCGTATAAATTGCCTGAAACTGTGTAAATACAACATATTAGAGTTGAACGATTAAATGGGCATAAGTTTTGCGTATTAGATTAGTATCATATCGGCTTTGACAATTTAAAAGCAGGGAGCAACATATAGTGTTCAACAAGATATTAAACATTCAACACCGCTTCAATCCGCTTCACGTGTATTGCCGCCTGGTAGAAAGCGGTTTGAATAAGCGACTCTCTATCTCGATATGTAGGTACTACGAAATTATTGTATACAATTGGCTTGTCTGGCTTACAATAGTCGTGATGCACATTGATAGGAGGCTGTTCGAGAATTCTGATCCTACTGCAAAAGAGTGAGAACGAGACATAATTCTCGGACAGCCTCCTAGGCTTAAACGCTCCGCACGTTAAGTATGCTTTCCGCGCAGTCTGGAAAATATTTCCTATTTTCCCGTAGCAATCCATAGATAACAACCCTTGACATTAGTACGTATAAGTTGGTTATAATAATTTTAGGTAATTGAATTAGATACAGGGTTATATCCCCTACAAGAAGAGAGACCTTTGAGGCAAAGTTTATCCAAGAAAGTGGTTTTTATCAGCATAGCCGTCACGGCGGGGATGATGCTTATTATATTTCTGGCATACTTAAGCCACAGGAATTTTGAAAGGTCAGTTGTTTCCCAAACACAAGAACAGCTTTTGGCGATTGCAAAGATGACCGCAGGTAGGTTGGAAGAATACATTGACGAACATTCAAAGGCATTAAAGATTCTTTTGGCAAATCCATCAGTTCAAGAAAGCCTTTATAAAGGGATGCCGCATAAAACTGACGATGTTGGGTACTGTATAGTAAAAGCCCTGTACGAAATTCATAAAGATGATGTGGATGCCCTTGCTACGCTCGATGTACATGGCATAATGCTGCACAGGCATCCTTTTGTAGAAGATAGGCCGGGAAGGGGGCATGTGGTCAAGCCGGGAGTGGCCTATGTCAAACGAGAACATAAACCATATGTTAGCCCGGTATTTTATAATAATTTAGGCAACCCCGCCATATCCATCTCAGAGCCGGTATTCTACAGGGATGAATTTGCAGGAATTGTTCGATGGATGATTCAAACGGATACAATTTATAAACGGTTTATTGAGCCAATCAAGGTGGACGGTAAAAACCTGTAAATGGATTATAGACGCCGGAGCTATCTTATTGGCCCATGAGGAGCAGGACAAAGTCGGCCAACATTTTATGAAGGGAAAAAAGCGAGTAGTGCGTGATTATGATTGGTCAGGATTGGAAAATGTTGTTGCCCAAGCAGCGCTTGGGGAAGCAGGTGTAGAACTTTTTGCTTGTCCTAAACGCGGAAGAAGGATTGTAGCCTATGCCCCTATTCAAGCGGGAAATCAGCTATGGTCATTCGGTATTTCTGTCAGTTATTCTGAAATCGAAGCCCCCATTATTCAACACGAACGGAACATATTAGCGCTTTCAGCACTTATTATGTTGCTGTTTGGAACGGCAGCTGTTGCTGTTTTTAGGATCCGGAATAGACAATAGGACCGGGC
>JAFDAE010000560.1:0-686 GCA_019314005.1 Deltaproteobacteria bacterium
TTCATTGACCTGGAAGAATGATTCTATATTATTTAGGATAAAGTACTGTGGCTCACCGTTTGCATCATGAATTCCGGCTGCGGTATATATATTTTCAGTCAACCGTGCCGAGCCGACTATACCTAGCCCCTGATTAGGCAGGGCCATTGCCGGGCTGTTGAAATATGCTTCGTTCATGTAATATTTATATGAATTGAGGAGCGGAAAGAGATCCAGCCAATCGCCCGCGTCCATAATGCCTGTGATTAGCATGTACTTACCTTTTTCAAAAAGCTGTTTCCAATATAAGTTAGTGAGGCCCCAGTAAAAGTCTTTAAAGCTCGCTGTACTCAGCGCGGTTTCTGGGAGTAAGACCATGCCCGATTTTATGTCGGTTTTCGATTTTGAAAACCAACGAACCGTAAATTTTCTCTGACTTCATAAGTATCCACGTGCCGAAAAACCTGAAGATGCCGCTGTTAGCCTGCTTGTCGGAATAACTGAAAGATGCATACTGGTTTAGAAACATATAATCTATTCCCACAGCAATATTAAAGTTCTTCTTTAAATTCCGTTTGAAATCATAATACCCGCTGAATGCTTTTCTTGACCAGTCTTTATCGAGCCAGGTATGTTTAATGCCATCATCCGATTTCAGCTCGGCATTTACGCTGTTTGCTCCGCCAACTACTTTCAGGTCATCATAT
>JAFDAE010000560.1:731-2283 GCA_019314005.1 Deltaproteobacteria bacterium
TTTGTGGTTGACTTATCATCAATCGCGTTGCTACTTGAAGTTGTATCCTGTGAGAATATAGGTATATTAGTGAAAAGCAGAAATAATAAGACTAAATAATTTTGCCAAGTAAATTCCGTTTTCCCGAACATTGTTTTGAGCATACAATTAAACCTTGATGTTTATTTATTACATATATCATTATGTAACATTTTGGCCGAAGAGTGACCCATTTCAGAAGCTTTCAGCAGATCACCGCAAATATCATCCGATTTAAGCATATAATTTGCAAGAGCTCTATGAAAAAATGCATCACTGAATGAAGGATCAATACTTACTGCCTTGTCAAAATCATTTAAAGCATTATTATACTTTCCCAGCTGCATATTAGATCTGCCTCTATATAGATAGAGTTTTGCTTTCTCCTCGCCTATATTTTCCATAGGGGTTGAAATATAATTTTCCGGTCTAACTTCTGCATACTGTTCCGGTCTAACTTCAACATTATTTTCCGGTCTAGCTTCAGTATATTGTTCGGTTCTTGGTTTTACATATTTTCCCTGATTTAGCGATACTTTAGTTCCTTTATTCGCCCCAGAATTTGTTAAGCCGCTGCTACTAGATGATAGATTATTTATTGCTTTATTGAAATAATTAATTGCACCAACATAGTTTCCATTCTTATAATTGTTTATTCCTTCCTGAACAAGTTCGCTTTGAGATTGTGAATAAAAAACCGACACAAATAAAAAAAGCTGGATGAAAGCAATATTATTTAGAATTGATTTTATACGCATAACGCACCCCTTGTTATTACTCGTCTTTATGAGTAAAAGAACTATTTATTTATAGAAATATATTTTTTGCCGAATTTATCTTTTTACTACTTCAACAGAGATTGCTAACGCTTGTGTATATCTCACATGGACAGTTTTACCAACCATCAAAATTCCAGCATCAGCAATTTCATTACTAACTTCTGTAACCAATACATTTCCTTTAGGACCAATAAGTGTTACAATACCATCATCCTCATCATAACTCTTAATAATTGCAGAAATATCATGTACTTTCAATGCAACACCTCCGGGTTTTTCTCCTTTAGCTGCCCTCACAACTACAACTCCGTCATTTTCTTCCGGAAGCTCACTGGGAGCATTTAAACTTAGTGTAACTGATTCATAATAAGTGACGTTTATCATATCACCAACTTCTATCTGATCAAAATTTTTAACATCTTCACTTACTTCAAATCCAATAACATTCTTAGGATCTCCAGGTTTAAATACCCAAAGTGAACGGTCAGATTTAAAAACACCGCAGACCTGTACCGAAACTGATACTGCTTCTCCTAATTTAACACTCGCAATTTCTTGTGCGCTGGTATTCGTCCGCATCATAAAAACAGTTGCTAACATTACAATAAAATGAT
This sequence comes from Deltaproteobacteria bacterium, assembly GCA_019314005.1. Next base: position 2,143 of record JAFDAE010000560.1, read on the forward strand.
ACTTAACTTTTTTTTTCATTTCGCTTTACTCCTGGTTCTTTGTTTTTGTGTTAATTATTAAAATTTTCTCAGTAATCAGCTTACCTTATTACAAAATTCTTGTATCCTCTATAATATCTATTGCGTCTACTTTCCATGTAC
>JAFDAE010000162.1 GCA_019314005.1 Deltaproteobacteria bacterium
TTAGCTGACTTGATGGCAGATCTCAATGGTAGGGTCTCTATAGTAATGATGGACGGTCAGCTCACGAGTAAGCATCTTGATCGGCTCCAGCGAATCCTGGGTACCAATGTTTTACGGCTGATCAATCCATTCAAGAAAAAAGAGACACAAACCAAAGTGAATTGCTTTATCAACGATATCGATATCAAAGATGGCCTTGCGAAGTGTAACTTCTTGCTCGACACTAATCAAACCAGCATCTTCAGTGCCGGTGACGTCGATCTGAGGACAGAAAAGTTGGATCTGGGGATCAAGCCGGTGCCGAAAAAAGGACATGGTCTCGACAGCGTGGCCACGGTCGGCTTTAGCTTTAAGGAGTTGTCCCAACCGTTTGAACTGAGCGGCACTCTGGCACATCCTTCTCTTGTCCTGGACCCAACCCGGACTCTTTTCATGCTCGGCAAGGTGGCCGGGGCTGTGGCACTGGGTCCTGCCGGCATCACGGCCTTCTTTGCAGATGTTTCCCTGGGGAAAAAGGATCCTTGCCTTGAAGCGCTCAAGGCCTTAGAAAAAGAGGAGGAAGAGAAAACGGATAAGGAGCCCGATGACAGCAAGACCGGAACAGACAAGGAAAAGGGTAAAGAGTCTAATGGTTTTTTCAGGAAGCTGTTTCGCAGAGGAAAATAAACAATAAAGGATTTTACTATGGACAAATCAAGAGACAAAAGATTTCGCCTCAGTTTATCCACGCGCATATTGATTGGGGTTGTTCTAGGGGTGGTGTGTGGCATTTTTTTTGGCGAGTACTGCGCGTCTCTGCAGATCTTCGGCGATGCTTTTATCAAACTGCTTCAGATGACAATTCTACCTTATATCATCGTGTCACTTATCCTGGGCATCGGCGGCCTGACCTATGACCAGGCCAAGATGATCGCCGCCAAGGCCGGAGTGCTGCTCCTCTTGTTCTGGGCGATCTCTTTCGCCATTGTACTGCTGATACCCCTGTCCTTTCCCGAATGGGAGTCTGCCGCGTTTTTCAGTACCTCCCTGGTGGAATCTCCAAAAAGGGTCGATTTTCTTAATATTTATATTCCCTCGAATCCTTTTAGCTCACTGGCGAACAACGTTGTGCCTGCAGTGGTGCTATTTAGCATTCTGTTAGGGGTGGCACTCATCGGCATCAAGGAGAAAGACGCGTTTCTTCAAGGCCTATCCGCTGTAGCGGCAGCGCTCATCAAGATGACAAATCTCGTCGTGAAGCTTACGCCTTTTGGGGTATTCGCCATCTCAGCTGCAGCTGCCGGCACCATGACCATCGAAGAGTTCGGAAGGCTACAGGTTTATCTGGTGAGCTTTAACGTAGCAGCACTCTTTCTGACATTCTGGATTTTACCGAAACTGCTCACGAGCATGACGCCTTTCAAATATAAAGACATTGTCGGCTTCTCCAGAGACGCCCTCGCCACGGCATTTGCCACTGGCAACCTGTTTGTGGTTCTTGCCGTTTTGACAGAAAACTGCAAAACGCTGTTCAGACAATATGGCCTGACCCGGGAGAAGACTGAGTCCTATGTGGATGTGATAGTCCCGATTTCCTTCAACTTTCCGACTACTGGAAAACTGCTCATGCTGTTGTTCATATTGTTTGCAGGTTGGTTTTCCGGCCACTCGTTGTCCCTTGCCCAGTATCCGACGTTTGTGTTTTCCGGACTGCTCAGCTTCTTCGGCGGGGTTGATGTTGCCATGCCGTTTATGCTGGATTTGATGCAGATGCCTTCGGATCTGTATCAGCTTTACGTGGTCACGGGAATTCTAAACGGGCGTTTTGCCACCTTGCTGGCGGCCATGAATCTGATTGTATTTACGATCCTGGGGACCTGCCTCCTCACCGGTACTTTTTTGCTCAACAAGAAAAAATTACTGAACTACCTGGTCGTAACGCTGCTTCTGACCGGCGCTGTCATTGGCGGCACCCGCGTGTATTTTAGTCATTTTGTGAAGAATACCTACACTATCGACAAGGCCTTGGTTGAGATGCATCTGTTGCGTAATCCGGTGAAGGCAAAAGTCCACAAATCGCTGCCACCACCTCTGCCCCCCCACGATCCAAGAAAATCCCGCATTGATGAGATTCATAGACGGGGGTTTATGCGTGTGGGTTACCTCAAAGAGCAGCTCCCGTATGCATTCAGAAATACCAAAGGACAACTGGTGGGCTTTGACATCGAGATGGCCCACGAATTGGCAAGGACGCTGGATGTAACCCTCGAGTTCGTGATCCTCGAGAGGGACAAGATTGGAGAGCGGCTGAACGCGGGCTACTGTGACATCATCATGTCAGGGCTCAGGGTCACTCCGGAGAGAGCTGAGGAGATAACCTTCTCGGAGTCCTATATGGACGAGACCATGGCCTTCGTCGTCAAGGACTACCGCAGGGATGAATTCAACAGCTGGGAGGCCATCGAAAAGCTCGATGCTCCCAAGATCGGTATAGGCGGCAACGTTCCATACTACATTTCGAAACTCCGGGATTATCTGCCTAAAGCGGAAATCGTGATACTTAATTCACTCCGGGAGTTCTTCAAGAAGAAAGGAGAGGATCTCGACGCCCTTGTGTTCACGGCCGAGGCTGGATCAGCCTGGACCCTTCTGTACCCCGACTACACGGTTGTGGTCCCCCATCCGGATATCATTGCCGTACCGCTGGCCTATCCCCTTGCCTACGGCGATCAGAAAATGGTAGACTACATGAACTCATGGATCGAGCTGAAAAAGAAAGACAAGACTATTGAAAACCACTATAACTACTGGATCCTAGGCCAGGGCGCCACCAAGAAAGAGCCCAGATGGTCGGTTATACGTAATGTCCTTCACTGGGTTGACTAATCCCACTTATCCACCCATAGCAAACCATAGAGGTCACAAACCATAGGGGTAAAGTCTTCACACTTACTTGCTGCGACAGCTTTGTTAAAAAAATATTTGACAAAACCACTTGCCTGAACTGACAAAAAATGAAATTTCGAAATTGACAAATAGAATACACGCATTCAAAACAAAAGACTTTAAAGTCAAGCAAGGGCGTCCCCCTGATTTTCCATCATTACAGATCTGCCAATTGTTATTCTCACAATTTACATTTTGTCAGAGTTATCACACTATGGTATTGTATTAGGATCGATATCAATTTGGGGATAATGATCAACTGGTAAGAACGTATTATGGCGAGACGAATCAGACAAATTTTTATTAGCACAGGAATTCTCCTTGGCCTTGTTGTTCTTTTGCTAATTGGTGTTTCCTTCTACCTGAAGACGGATCATGCCCAGCGCCTGATTCAAGCCAAAGTGAACCAGGCCATTTCCGGCACCATCACATGGGAAGGGGGCGGGTTCTCCTTTTTTGGTAACAATGTTGAATTAAGTAACATCTCCGTCAAAGGACCGGCCAGGGAAAAGCTGATGACAATGGAGAGCCTTTCTGTGAACATATCCTGGGCTGCCCTTCTTATGGGGGAACTCGCTATTGAGACCGCCATGCTCCATACACCCCGGGTATGGCTTGGAACAGACGCGGAAGGGAAGCTCAACGTGATGCGGGCCTTTGAATCTTCCGGAGCTAAAAAACAAGAAGCTTCTAAAGGCGGATTCCCCTTCAACATTGCAGTCAGACATTTAAAGATCATGAATGGTTTTGTTTCTTTCAAAGGGGACGGAGGGGCTAAGGAGGAGAGAACTGACCGCGCAGTCCTGCACAATATTGAACTCACTGTGAGTGATGTAAACTTAATGAAGCGTATAGGCTGCGTAGATCTCCGAATCGATAAAGGGGAGATCCACATGGCAGGCATAGAAGCTGCCGTCGACGAAGTTAGGCTATATGGGGCGCTCAAAGAAGATCGAATTGATCCCCTGGTCCTTGCCGTAAAGATTAACGGCTCCACCTTGGAAATTTCGGGTAATGTCGGAAGCCTCTTTTCCGATCCCCTTCTGGATATTGTTCTTCAGGGCGAAATCTGTCTTCCCGAGATCCAGGAGATACTTCAGACCGGAACAGGGCTTACAGGAGTGGTTAAAACGAGTCTGACCGTGCGGGGTTCTGTGAACAACCCTGATGTGGCGTTGCTGATGGGCTATGGTGGGGGGAATCTCGCCGGCAACCGCATTGACGGGATGGAATTAAGCTGCCACATGGAGGACAGGTCCCTCACCATTGAGAACATGAAGGTCCAAACAGGGAAGACCTGGCTTGAACTGGCAGGAAATTACGACTTCTCCTCCCAGGAACTCGCCGCCACGGTCAAACTGGAGTCTCCTGACCTGGCGGAGACTTTTTTTTCTGCCGGTCTTCCGGATATCCGTGGGAAGGTGAGTGGGGCGGTAACGTTAAGGGGAAAACTCACGTCTCTCTTGGCGGGTTAAACTTCGGAACGGTAGTTCCGCACTGAGTATTTCCGGCACGGTCCAGGCACTCGATACCACGTCCGGTCAGATTCTTGAGAACCCTGCCCTTGACGTGGCGCTGACTGGAGATAAGCTTTTCATAGAAGATTTTTTCGAGGGACTGAAAGGGGAATTGTCACTGAGTTGTCATGTCAAGGGAGATGCTGCGGAGCCAAAAGGGAAGGTTTCCCTGCTGGGGAAGAATATTCGCATAGGTGACCAAGAAATCGACGGGGTTCAACTGACATCGCACATAGACGGTGAGAGGGTTCACGTTGACTCATTTGTCGTGACAGTGGCAGAGGGAGAGAAGATACGTATAGATGGATGGGTATCCCTCAACAACTATGATCTGCAGATTGCATCTGATGGCATTTCGATAGAGCGAATTTATGAACTTCAGGAACACCTGCCTGTTGAAGGTAAGGTTTTCTTTCACATTACCGGCCAGGGTAGTTTTCAGAATCCCGCACTTCAGGGTGTGGTGGGCTTAAGGGACCTCGGGTTAAGCAATGAAAGCCTTGAAGCCTTTCAGCTCCAGGTCAACGTTAAAAACCAGGACGTGCGAATCTACGGTAAACTCCCTTTTGACATTGAAGGACGGCTCCAATTACAGACAAGAGATTTTTCAGTATCCGCCTTTTTTCATGAAACCGATTTAGCCCCCTATTTGAAAATAGCAGGTCGACACGAACTGAACGGTGCCATTACGGGAAAAATCAGGATAGAGGGGAATGCCGGCGCCCCGGATCAGATCAGGGCGAAGATAGATATATCCCAGCTGGATCTCTTTTGGGAGAAAACAGCTTTGGTCAAAGCCCGGCAGTTCAAGGTATCTTTGGAGGACAACAAGATTTTCGTGCCCCGTGTTTATCTTGATCTTTGGAGGACAACAAGATTGTCGTGCCCCGTGTTTATCTTGACCTTCTCGAAGGGGGTTTCTTGGAACTCAAAGGAGGCGGCAAGCTTGCCGGTCCCCTTGACCTTGAGGCAAAGGGCCGCGTTCCCTTGCGAATGATCAACTTGCTCACCTACGCGCTTCCCGGTGTCACCGGACACATTAACTTCTCAGCCAAGGTTGCGTTGGAGGAGTTCAAGCCATCCAAAATCCTTGTCAAACTGACGGCCCGTGAGCTGCCGGTGATAGTTCCTGATAACTTGGAGATCCTTTTGGACGCAACACTGGACATCCACGGCACACCGGATAAGTCCATAGTGCTGGGGGAAGTGGTGATTCTTGAAGGGACCTATTACAGAGATGTGAACTTGAATCTCCTCCAAGAGATTGGACAGAAGAAGCGGGAAGCAGCTCCCGTGCCTTCGCAGATTACTCAGCCTTTTCTTAAGAATATGATCTTTGACGTCACGGTGAAACACAGAGATCCCTTTGTTGTGGATAACAACTTGGCCTTGTTGACTGTAAAACCCGACCTCCGCCTACACGGGACATTGAATAACCCGCTTATCAGCGGACGAACCGAAGTAGACTCCGGGACCATAAGATACGGGAAAAAGGAGTTCGAGGTCACCAAAGGTATTTTTGATTTTATCAACCCTTACAAAATTGAGCCGACCATTGATGTGAAGAGCGAAGTCAATATCCGAACATGGACGATCTTCTTGGATGTCAATGGCACACCGGACAACCTAAAGTTTACACTTACCTCAGATCCTCCCGAGCACGATGAAGACATCCTCTCTCTGCTAATCGTGGGAAAAACAACCCGGGAACTCATCGAGGGAGAAGGTGGGTCATCCCTGTCCACAACCGAGATGTTTGCAAACATTTTGGCAGGGGCAATGGGTGAAGAGATAGAGGAGGCCACAGGCCTCGATATTGTTGAGTTGGAGTACGAGGAAGCGGTGAGTGAAGAGGAGCCTGACACAATTAAAGTGACGGTCGGTGAGGAGCTCTCTCGTCGAGTAACGGTCAAATACGGGATAGAGACGAGAAGTGCCGAGGTGATTCAGCGAGTCGTTGCTGAATACAAATTCCTTGAAAATCTTTCAATGAATACCTTCCGGGATACTGAGGGGCAATTTGGCGGTGAGCTCCAATACAGACTCGAGTTCAGGTAAAAAGGGCTGCCCAACATGGCGCGGAAGCAGATCTGGCAGATACCGATAGTTCTATGTTTTTGGATGGTTGTGGGGTGTCTGTCTTCGGGACAGGCACATGCCCAGATTCCGGGGCATGATGAAGGACCGATTCAGGTCACACCCTTTCGCCAAATCAAGGACATTAAAATCCAGGGCGCATTCCCGCTTTTGGAAAGGGAAGTTCGGAGCGCCATGAAGCTCCACACGGGGGGTGGTTTTGACGAAGAACAAGTTTCTGAAAAGGAGAATGCCATAGCAAGACTCTTCCGGAATGAGGGGTATATTGCGCCAGAAGTAAATATTGTTGCGGAAGAAGACCCTAAGGACGGAAGCGTGGTCGTGTATGTGAATATCGACAAGGGCGGATTTTACCGTATCAAAGGCGTAGAAATCTCAGGAAACCAAGCCTTTCCAGATGCGCGCCTCAAGTTGAGTATCAGCACTTGGAAATCATCATTGCTCTTTGGGGAAATGAAGCGCTTCAGGCAAAAGGAACTTCACAAAGACGTTAAGAATCTCGTCACATTTTACCGTGAGCAGCAATACCCCGAGGTCAGCGTGGATGCCAGGGTAGAAAGGGACAGGGAAACCAACCATATCTTCGTTTTTATCACTGTTGATGAAGGCCCGAGGTATGATATTGCCTTTCAGGGGAACAAGGAATTTTGGGACTTTACCCTTAGAAAAGATCTGGTCCTATTTAAGGAGGGGAACAAGAGTGATTTTGGCTTAAGAAAGAGTGTTCGCAGGGTCAAGGACCGTTACCGGAAGGCAGGGTTTCCGGATGTTCGTGTGAAGACGGAATTTGCAATAGTAGAAGACAATGGAAAGACGTTGCGGAGGATTCGGCTGCTGATTGAGGAAGGGGCACGATACATCGTGAATACTATTACCATCACGGGCAATCATGCATTTGATGACGAAGAGATCAAGAAGCAGATGCTTACGCGGAGGCCGGGGATTCTTGCAAAGGGAGAGGTCGTTGCTGAAACCCTGGAGGAGGACATAGGAGCCATTACCGCCCTGTACCTCAAAGCGGGATACATGAATGCCCTTGTGACAGATGATGTCACGTGGCGGGAGGATCCAAAAGAGGGCAAAAAACCTGTGGATGTTGCGCTGAATATCCAGGAGGGCGTTCAGACCCGCGTGGCTTTTGTCACCCTAAATGGCGTGACGGCTCTAACAGAGTCAGAGGCCTTGGAGGCTATAACTCTGAGAAAAGGTGAAGTCTTCCGCAGCTACATGATTCGGAGTGATGAGAACACACTTTCCTCCCTGATCTCAGAAAAGGGTTATCCCCACGTGAAGGTGAAGGGGCGGGCAGACACAAGTGAAGACGGTACCCAGGCTGCAGTAATCTACGAAGTTGACGAAGGCCCCTTTGTAAAGATGGGGCAAGTGTACTGCGCGGGAAATTTTCGGACCAAAGGGCGGGTCATAAAGCATGCGATGGAACTTGAGCCAGGTGAGGCCTTTTCTCTGTCAAAGATGCTGGCCTCTCAACGTAACATTCGCAACATCCAGGTTTTTGACTCGGTCCACTTCAAGACCCCTGGTTTGAAGGAAAGGGCAGAGGAGGTGAACCTACTCGTAGAAGTGGAAGAAAAAAAGCCTTACTACATCCAGATAGGGGCAGGCTATGACACAACAAGGAGGTTGTATGGCAATGCCAGGGTGGGGGACCAGAATCTCTTCGGCCTGAATAAGGATGCCTGGGCAGGTCTTGAAGTGAGCGAAATCGGATACAGGGGCGATGTGGGAATCACAGAACCCCGATTTCTTGGTTTTCCTATCTCGTCCACCCTGAATGTTTCCCGCGAGAAACGGGAGGAGTTTAATCAGGATTTCGGTACCAGAACCTTTGCGGGGTCCCTGGCTTTCGACCACCGTTTTCTCGAGAACTATTGGGCCAATCTCGCTTTCATTTATGAACGCCGAAAGCAATTTCAGCGTAACGGGAATCCGATCCCTGCCAAAGAGAAAGACAAATTTGAACCCAGGAGTATTCTGGTAACACGGCCTTCACTCATCTACAATTCGATAGATTCCTTTATCCGTCCCAAGAAGGGCATGTTTTACTCCCTATCCGTTGATATTTCCAAGGGTATTGAGAACTCTTTTGATAATTTCTTCAAATATCGTTTCGGGGCCAGGCATTTCTACACGCCTTTCGAGCGCCTCACCTTTGGCCTCCGGGGTCGTGTGGGTTACATTGACCCTTTTGATGCTACTAGCACGATTCCAGAAGACCAGCTTTTCTTTCTCGGGGGAATGTCGAATGTGCGCGGGTTTAAGGAGAACTTGCTACGGTTTGACTCTGCTGGAAACGCCGTGGGTGGTCGGACTGAAATTTTCGGCAGTATTGAAGCGCGGATTTGCTTGGGATTGAACTTTGATCTCACCATGTTCTGCGACACAGGTAGTGTAAGGGACCCTATCTTCGACAGGGGCTCCGATGAGTTCAGGTCTTCAGCAGGCTTGGGTCTGCATTACATCACTCCGGTCGGTTCTATCGGGATTGGCTATGGGCACAAGCTGGACAGAAAAGATCAGGAGAGCCCAGGAAGATTTCACTTTGCCCTGGGGTACATGTTTTAGGCAACGGAACTCGCAGTCCCCAAGCGTCGTCGGGAGGTTTACCGTTTTGGTCTCTTGGCTTCCAGTAAATACCTCTCAACCACAACATCTTGCGGTTGATCTACCCTTGACACACAATATCTTTTTTGTTAAAAAGTTATTAAGCAGCAGTTTTTTATCATTTGCCGAGAATGTTCCGTTACAGGAACTATGCAAAGGTCTCTAAGGGAGGAAAAGCGTGATGAAAAGAATCGCTTTGATCAATCAAAAAGGCGGCTGTGGGAAAACGACAACAGCTATAAATTTAGCTAGTTGTCTATCAATGGAAGGGAAGAAAGTCCTGCTGATCGACCTCGACCCTCAAGGACATTCAGCGATGGGATTGGGGGTAAAGCCCGACGAGATAGAGAACAGCATCTTTGAGGTCTTACTCCGTAAGGTTTCTATAAGTGAGGCCATACAGACCGTAAGGGAAAACCTTGACGCTGTTTTCAGCAATGTTGTTTTGAGCGCTTTTGAACAGATAATGGCAGGCGCCCCGGATCGGGAGTATAAACTTACCCGGTGTCTTGAGGAGATTGACAATCATTACGACTATCTCATTATTGATAATCCTCCTGGTGTAGGCCTTTTGACATTTAATGGGTTGATGGCATCCCAAGAAACAATAATTCCGGTTGACCCCAGTTCCTTTTCACTTCAGGGGTTAGAAAAGCTGCTTGAAACCATGCAACTCCTTGAGAAGAGCGCGGACCACAAACTTTCCATAAAGATTCTGGCGACCAACGTTGACCGCAGGACCAGATTTGCAAGAGGCGTGGTAGAGGAGTTGAAGGCTAATTTCCCTGACCACTGCTTTAAGGCTATTATCAATACCTCCACCCGCTTGAGGGAAGCCGCAAGTCACGGAAAACCTATAGGCGAATATGACAAGAACTGCGCCGGCTTCCGAGACTATTACAACTTAACCGAAGAAATACTCACCGAAGTAGCTGAAGAAAAGACTGAGGTTTCTATCTTTGAGTCGCTTCTGAATGTTGACAGATCCCAACAAGGGCCTGAGGAAAAGGAGATTCTGTTCGCATTGGAGGCGCCCGAGGAAGAAAAGATCCAGATTGCCGGCGATTTTAATGGCTGGATGCCGGAGAACCTCCGTTTAACTTACTCCCAGGGCAGGCCCATGTGGCAGAAGATTAAACGGCTCAAACCAGGCGACTACCAGTATAAGTACTTGATTGATAACAAATGGGTTGCCGATCCGGGAAACCATGACACAGTTGACGATTTGTTCGGAGGTGTAAATTCTATTATTCGTGTGTGATGATTTTGTAAAACGCCTGTAACTACTCGGGTTGTTGGGTTTAGGGTTGACTGTGAACCTGGGCAGTTACAAATGCCTTTGATGTATTTCGAATGGAAGAGAGAAAAAAGCGGGAAAGAAGCGTAGAAGAAGTAGCTCATTTGTTTTTGTCTCGCCGGAATCCCTCTGATCGAACAACAGTTCCTACCAAGAGAGAATTTCAAGCCGATTCCGTCACGATTGCTCCTTTCTCTGACAGGAT
>JAFDAE010000561.1 GCA_019314005.1 Deltaproteobacteria bacterium
AAGGCCCACTTCTAAGATGGGCCATGCTGCCTGAATGGTTTTTATTATCTGACCTCTCAACATCTGAAATGCAAGGTGAAACCTTTGCAAAACGTAACATTTTTTGTCAGGCAAGGGGATGGGCCCACCTGGGTTCGAACCAGGGACCTACCGGTTATGAGCCGGTGGCTCTTCCAGCTGAGCTATGGGCCCAAGATCTATCACCTGATACTTCTTAAAAAGTCCTCAAGCGTTGATAACTTCCTAAAAAGTCTTTTGTGAAATCATCAATTTTTAATCAGCAAAACATTTTTTGTCAAGAGAAATAGCCGTAAAGTCATATGAGTTAGTAGACTATTATTGTGATTCAACGAAGCTCTTTAATTTACCGCTTCTTGTAGGATGGCGCAACTTTCTCAGAGCCTTTGCCTCAATCTGGCGAATGCGCTCTCTTGTAACCGCAAAATCCTTCCCTACTTCCTCCAAAGTATGGTCTGCCTTCTCACCGATCCCAAATCGCATTCGAAGGACCTTTTCTTCACGCGGGGTAAGCGTGGCAAGGACCTTACGTGTCTGGTCCCCGAGGCTCATGCCCACAGCAGCCTCTGATGGAGAAACAAATTTTTTGTCTTCTATAAAATCCCCAAGAGAGCTATCTTCTTCTTCACCAATAGGTGTTTCCAAGGAAATCGGCTCCTTTGCAATTTTTAAAACTTTTCGAACCTTATCCAACGGAAATTCCATAATCGTCTCTATCATATGCACTGGTATCCTTATGGTTCTGGCCTGATCCGCAATGGCCCGAGTAATGGCCTGACGAATCCACCATGTCGCATAAGTACTGAACTTGTAGCCCCTACGGTACTCAAATTTATCCACCGCTTTCATCAGGCCGATGTTCCCTTCTTGGATCAGGTCAAGGAATTGAAGCCCCCTGTTCGTATACTTTTTTGCTATACTTACCACCAATCTCAGGTTCGCTTTAATTAATTCGCTTTTTGCGACCTTCGACTTATGCTCGGCCTTGACAATCCGTGAAAGAAGTCGCTTGATGGACTGATTGGTCATTTTAAGTTCTGAATCTTTTTCCCTGATTTTATGTTCCGCCGTAATCACCTGATCTACTAAACGATCAAGTTCTTTTTTACCTAAATCACTTCTTGCAGAAAGCCATTTCCTCAGTTTAGATCGGCTACTATTATGACTACGTATATCAGACAATGTTACATCAGATTTTGTTGCAGCATGTGCGACCTCTTTTTCTAAACCATCAAAAACCGCTATATGTTCTTCAAATTCTTTCACAATGCCATTGATAAAACTCCCGGCCAACCTCCAATCTTTAATAAGGCTAAAGATTTTTCTATTTCTACGGTTCACTTTCCGCCGTATCCTACGACGTTCTTCATTGCCCATAGAAGACATAAACAAGATTGCGCGATAATTCTCATTTTCATCAGCTATTTTTCTTATCCGATCAATTATCCCTACAATCTTCTCCGTATGCTCAGATTCTTCAATATAGACAGAATCCGTATCGTCAATATCTCGCAGCACATCTCTAAGGCGTACTCTGCCGTCCCTAAGACCATCTCCCAGCCCAATAATGCTCCTAAGCCCTATGGTAGACTCCGTCAGGGCCTTCAATATATCCTGTTCGCCTGCCTCAATCCTTTTTGCGATCTCCACTTCACCTTCTCTACTCAGGAGAGAAACCAAACCCATCTCCTTAAAATACATCTTTACAGGATCTGTAACCTTGGCAGGTATCTCCGGACTCAGCCGTTTTACTACCTCTTTAACCTTTTTTTCCGATTCGAGCTGATCTTCGATCGGCGGTTCCTTGGTAGCGTCCACGAGATCGATATCAAGCTCGTCAAACATCATGATCATTGCGTCAACTTGATCTGATGATACAACATCGTCCGGCAAAGCTTCGTTGAGTTCTTCATAGGTTAGATACCCACGTTTTTTCCCAACAGAAATAAGTCGTTTTATCTCTTTGCTATCAGGACCTTTCATGTTGAAAATATTCCTTCCAATCTCGAGTAGTTAGATTTAATAAAAAGTCTCTAATTATATCTTCTTCAAATTATATGGCAGCCCGGATGAATATTTTTGTTTATCCTTCAAAAGGCTCATTAATAGCTCCTGATCATCGGCCTTTTGGGCCT
>JAFDAE010000163.1 GCA_019314005.1 Deltaproteobacteria bacterium
CGATCAGAGAGAGATCGAACAACGCGTGGCAGCAGTCGGAACAATGAGTTTTGCATTTTACACATTCCGGATAATCTTTTTTTACACGCTCGAACACTCCGTCCGCCATTGCTGAAAGCTCTTCGTATTTCTTGAAAAAAGGTGTGAAGTCTATCCCCATAATGTAACTCCTCTATCTTTTCCGCATTGGGAAAAAGAATTTTGATTCAATATTGTCATCAAATTTTGACTAATAATATTTTTTTCACCCATTTGTCAATGGTCTTAAAACGAGCGTACTTTTTTGTTGACAATGTGCAAGATTAATTCTATATTCGCACTCTCAAATAAGCGTATGTTGACTATTCTTTAAAATTATACCTATAAAAATTGCGAGATTAGAGAGGAGGTGACCGTAACAACTCCAAAGGATCGAAGTGAAATTTCTTTAGAATTGGGTAATTAAAAATAAGGAATGGAGGTAAAATAATGGCAAAACATGAGACCCCTCTGTTGGACCAGCTCGAAAGCGGGCCGTGGCCAAGTTTTGTGTCCGACATTAAGGCGGAAGCCGAATCAAGGGCAAAGAATGAGAAAGGTTTGGACTACCAGATACCCGTGGATGTGTGTGAAGACCTTCTGGGAGTGCTTGAGCTTTCCTACAAGCACGGCAGGACGCACTGGAAGCACGGCGGAATCGTAGGTGTATTTGGCTATGGCGGCGGCGTTATCGGAAGATATTGCGACCAGCCCGAGATGTTTCCTGGCGTTGCGCATTTTCACACTGTACGTGTAAACCAGCCGTCAGGTAAGTTTTACAGTACTAAATTCCTGGGAGATATTCTTGACATCTGGGATCTCCGTGGCAGCGGTCTTACCAATATGCACGGATCAACCGGAGATATTGTTTTCCTCGGTACCACAACACCTCAATTAGAAGAGATCTTTTTTGAGTTGACCCACAATGTGGACACAGACCTTGGCGGTTCCGGTTCAAACCTGAGGACCCCTTCCTGCTGTATCGGTCAGGCCCGTTGTGAATACGCGTGCTACGATACGCAGGCTATCTGCCACCACATGACCCTCGAATATCAGGACGAGCTCCATCGCCCGGCATTTCCGTACAAATTCAAATTCAAATTTGACGGGTGTCCCAATTGCTGTGTGGCCTCCATCGCCCGATCGGATATCTCCTTTATCGGCACATGGCGTGACGATATCCGCATTGACCAGGAAGCGGTTAAGGCATACATAGGGGGAGATATTCCACCGAATGCCGGCGCACATGCAGGCCGTGACTGGGGCGCTTTTGATATCCAGAAAGAGGTGATCGATATCTGTCCTACCGGCTGTATGAGAATGGACGGCAACAAGCTTGAGATCAACACCAAGGAATGTACCCGATGCATGCACTGTATTAATGTTATGCCTAAAGCGCTGAGACCGGGTAATGATAAAGGTTGCTCTATCCTTTGCGGAGCCAAGGCCCCGATTCTCGATGGCGCGCAGATGGCTTCCCTCCTTATTCCTTTTATCAAGGTTGAAGAGCCTTATGATGAAATCAAAGAGAAAGTAATTGAGCCGATCTGGGATTGGTGGATGGAAGAAGGAAAGAACCGCGAGCGGCTCGGCGAACTGATCAAGCGTCAGGGCTTCCAGAAGCTGCTTGAAATGACAAACATTAAAGCAATACCGCAGCACGTGGAAGCGCCACGGGCCAACCCGTACATCTTCTGGAAAGAAGAAGAAGTTCCAGGCGGATGGAAGCGCGATATCAACGAATTCAGAAAATACCATCAGAGATAGGGAGGGGTAACTACCATGGCATTTATATCATCAGGTTATAATCCTGACAAACCGATGGAGAACAGAATAACCGACATCGGTCCGAAAAAGTTTGATAATTTCTATCCGCCGGTTATTAAGAAAAACAAAGGCAAATGGAAGAGTCATGAGATTCTGGCTCCCGGCGTTTTGGTCCATACCTCAGAGACCGGCGACGAATGCTACACCGTAAGGGTGGGCACCTGTCGTCTTATGAGCGTAACGCTCTTGCGCGAGGCTATGGCAATAGCGGACAAGCATTGCGACGGCTACCTCAGGTTCACCACGCGAAACAACCTCGAGTTCATGGTGGACAGCAAGGACAAGGTAGAGCCGTGCCACACTCCGGCAACCGATGCATCAGGCACATGCAAGGCTACCATGGATGTGCTCTTTGATCATTTTACCGAGATGAAACTACCTGCCAAGCTTCGTGTTTCCATGGCATGTTGTCTGAACATGTGCGGCGCCGTGCATTGCTCTGATATCGCTATTCTGGGCTATCACCGCAAACCGCCAATTATCGACCATGAATACATTGACAAGATGTGCGAGCTTCCTCTCGCTATTGCGGCCTGTCCTACTGCTGCAATTAAACCAGCCAAGATTGAAATCGGCGGCAAACAGCTAAAGACCGTTTCTGTCAAAGAGGAAAGATGTATGTTCTGTGGCAACTGCTACACCATGTGTCCCTCCATGCCTCTGGCAGACGATGTTGGTGACGGTATCGTGCTCATGGCAGGTGGTAAGATCTCCAACAGGATCAGCGCGCCGAAGTTCTCCAAGGTTGTTGTGGCGTTTATTCCTAACGAGATGCCGCGCTGGCCCACGATGACAAAGACCATCAAACGGATGGTGGATGTCTATTCAGCAGACGCCAATAAGTACGAACGTTTTGGCGACTGGGCAGAGAGGATCGGATGGGAAAGATTCTTTGAGAAATGTGAGCTCGAGTTTACACATCACCTTATTGATGATTTCCGTGATTCTGCGTATTATACGTGGCGTCAGACAACGCAATTTAAGTTCTAATTGTTTAATTGAGCCGGGGCACGAGATGCTTGTGCCCCGGCTCATAATATAAAGATAAAGAGGCTGAATAATGGAGAAAGAAGAAGCAAAAAAGGTAATTTTAGAGACACTTAAGAAGAAAAAGGGTAAAACAAAATTCTATCTCAAGGATTACTACAAGATGATTCCTGATATGAAACCAAGGCAGATAAAGAATATTGTTAACGAGATGGTCAAGGAAGAAACTCTTGAGTATTGGTCAAGCGGCAGCACCACCCTCATAGGGCTTAAGGGTGTAGGCGTGGCCCACGCCACGGAAGAAGGAGAATAGGAAAAGGAGACTATGGTCTTCCCCCGAATTATTGTTTCCGCCCTCAGCGGAGGTGCGGGGAAGACGATTCTTTCCTTGGGACTGGCTGCTTCCTTGCGAAAGCGAGGAATAACCATAACCCCCTTTAAAAAGGGTCCGGATTACATCGATGCAGGGTGGCTGACTCTTGCGGCCGGTCATCCGTGCCGTAATCTTGATACCTTTTTTGCGACAAAAGACCAAATACTTTCTTCTTTTCATAGAAACGCCACCACACGTGGCGTTCTGTTATAGAAGGGAACCGCGGACTATACGACGGGAGCGACCTGGAAGGGAAGACCAGCACCTCTGAGCTGGCCAAACTTCTCACGGCTCCGGTGGTCCTGGGGTTGGATTGCACCAAGAGCACCCGCACTATGGCCGCCCTGGTATTGGGATGTCTCCACTTTGATCCGGATGTGATGATAAAAGGGGTCATCCTGAATCGAATCGCCGGGAGCCGTCACGAATCAACCATTCGAAAGTCTATCGAACATTACACGGGCGTTAAAGTACTTGGCGCCATTCCAAAGCTGAAACATGACGTCTTTCCTGAACGTCACATGGGGCTTATTCCCACCCACGAGTCCCCCGGAGCATATCATTCAATACAAGCCGCTGTTGACATAGCCGAGCAGTACCTTGATATAGATGCTCTGCTGGATATAGCACACAAAGCGCCTCAACTTTCAGGGGATGACACCCCTGCCGAAGACGAAAACCTTCCGGTTAATGCCGAAACACGCGAGAGAAAGCTTCGCATCGGAGTCATAAGAGACTCTGCGTTTCAATTTTACTACCCTGAAAACCTTGAAGCGCTCCAAGAGCGTGGTGCGGAACTGATATCAATGAGCGCCCTGTCTGATTCTAAGCTGCCGGACATCGATGGCTTGTATATTGGCGGGGGGTTCCCCGAAACACATGCTGAGGCCTTGGCGGCCAACCAGAGCTTCCGGGACGATCTTCGGGAACTCGCAGAACAAGGACTCCCGATATATGCGGAGTGCGGCGGGTTGATGTATCTTGGCGAAGAACTGGTGATGGATGGGAAGCGCTATCCCATGACCGGTGTCCTGCCCATTGTGTTCGGGTGGTCAAAGCGCCCGCAGGGACATGGATATACGGTATTCGAAGTCGACCGTCAGAATCCATATTTCAAGGTTGGGACAAAGCTTAGGGGGCACGAATTCCATTATTCTAAGGTATTGGAGTGGCGTGGAAAGGCCGAAGACCTTGCATTTAGAATAGAGCGCGGGGTCGGTTTCTTTGATAAGCGGGACGGGGTGTGTTATAAAAATGTCCTGGCCACTTATTCACACATACATGCCTTAGGGTTTCCGTGTTGGGCAGAGGGGATAGTCATTAGAGCGGTGAGTCGCTTGTCTCAATTTTAGAAACAAACTCAAACCACTCTTTTTTTGATGTTTGTTCTGTTTCCACTATAATAACTCCTGAGACAAACCGGAAATGGGAGGTCTCAGGCGCTAAGTTATACCAGGCTACACTCCCCATTACATCCATAGCGGAGGAGCCATCAGGGAGGGATATCTTCATCGCAAGAAAAAACTCATCATCCATAGCGCTCGTAAAGACGTGAGTGCCATTTACCATCACTGTATCAGTTTCAATGCAAACCCCAGCACGTGAAATTTCAGAAATATTTCCTGGTATTCCTTCTGTTATCATTTTCTGCGATTCTCGATGGTACAGACTTATCTCAACCGGCAAGGATGATTTTAGCCGCAAACATTTCCGTCTGTCTATCCGTCGATATCGTTTCGCTTCTTCAGTCATTGTACAAGGCTTGACAAAATGTAAAATTATACTCTATACTTTTTACATTTTTTAGCACAATTACGAGGAGTTGGCAATGTCAAAACAAATTTTAGAAAAATTTGCCGGGAAAAGCTGTTGGGCGGTAACCTTATGGTGCTTGTTTCTGATACTCGTTCCTGATTGTTTAATAGCACTGGGAGCAGAACAGACGCTTAATTCGGATACACGCGGTACAGTAAGTGGCCCAAAAAAAGATGGCCGGTCTTCCTTCCCAAAAATCATAATTGACGAAAAGGTGTTTAATTTTAAAACCGTTTACGAAGGGGAGCCAATAGTCCACACCTTTACCGTAAAGAATGGTGGGAGTGACACACTTGTTATCGAAAAAGTCAAACCCTCCTGAGGCTGTACCACTGTCTCGGTTACGAGACAGATCCCTCCCGGTGGCGAGGGTAAGATAACGGTGAAGGTTCGTACAAAAAGGATTGCCGGTTCAGTTAATAAACGTGTTACCGTCTTTTCCAATGATCCAAATAAGTCACAGATTGTTCTTGCGGTTAGGGGCAAAATAGAACACTATGTAATCCTTAAACCAAGAGCGGTCAATTTTTGGGGGGCGCCTGATCGTAAGCTTGTTAGAAAAGTAGAAATCTTTCCTGGTAAGGAGGTAAATCTCCAGATAAAAAAGATTAGTTCGACAATTCCAAATGATATTAAGTATAAATTGGATGTTGGAGAAAAAGAAGGAGAGTATCTTCTTACTATTGAGAATATTCGAACAACGCCCGGAAGGTACTATGGCAAGATTATCATGGAGACGAACTTGCAGGAAAAGCCAAAGTTGACCCTCAAGGTTTATGGCAACATTAGAAACCCGGAAGGTGTTACTATAAAAAGGAAAGAAAAGGGAAGGGTGAAGAAAACGGATGGACCAAGTTAAGGTGGTCATTTTTGATTGTGACGGTGTGATGTTTGATTCCAAGAGGGCCAATGAGGCGTACTACAATCAAATATTGCAGCACTTTAAAAAAAGAGAGATGATGAATGAGGACGAGTGCTATTTTGTCCACATGCATACAGCGGATGAGTCGGTGGCGTATATCTTCAGGAATGATCCGGCCCTTATGGATGCGGCACAGGCATACCGAAAAAAAATCGACTACATTCCGTTTATTCCATATATGGAAATGGAATCATATTTAATCCCATTTCTTGAATACCTCCGTCCCACGTATAACACAGCCATTTCGACTAACCGGACCGATACAATGAAACATGTCCTGTCAAGTCATGGTCTTGAGGGGTACTTTGATCTTGTCGTTTCTGCGCTGGATGTTCAAAGGCCAAAACCACACCCGGAATCTTTACACAAGATTTTGCGCTATTTTAAGATAATGCCTCAAGAGTCTCTCTATATAGGCGATTCAGAAGTCGACCAAGCCGCGTCGGAAGCCGCGGGAGTTCCTTTGGTCGCGTACAAAAACAGAAGGCTTTCAGCGGACTATCATATAGAACATTTTAAGGAATTAGAAGAATTGTTGGGGAATTGAGGAATTTAGGGATTAGCCGCAGACCCACGCAGACTGACGCAGACATTTTGATCGGCCGACTTGGCCGATCAAAAAATGCAATCGCTTCGCGAAGAAAACGCGTTGCTCTATAATTTGGGAGAGCTTTGCATAACGTGACATTTTTTTGTCAGGCAAGGAAAGCGAAAATCTTAACCGGAGGAATACATTGGGTATTTTGAGGATTAAGATTTGAAGTCTGACGCCGCATCACGAGAAAATGGCAGTTATGCTGGCCAAGTCGGCCAGTGATTAGTCTGCGTTCGTCTGCGTGGGTCTGCGGCTAATTTGCTTTTTACCTTTATTTCATAATGCCTCAACCCCTAAGTCTTTATTATCGATTTGAATTGTTTGATGGTTCCAGCGTAGTCCTTGCTTCCAAATATCGCCGAGCCCGCTACAAAGACATCCGCGCCAGCCTCTGAGACCATACCTATGGTATCCATGTTAATTCCTCCGTCTACTTGAATGAGTGTGTTCAATCCCCTTTGCTTGATAGATTTTTTTAGATCTTTTATCTTTTCGATCGATTGAGGAATAAACTTTTGTCCTCCAAAACCTGGATTGACACTCATCAAAAGGACCATATCGACATCTTCCAGTATCCAGTCGATTGCAGAAAGAGGCGTGGCAGGGTTAAGTACAACGCCGGCTTTAACATTGAGATCTTTAATAGCATGGATGGTGCGGTGTAGGTGATTGCAGACCTCCGCATGGACCGTAATGATAGAACTGCCCGCTTTTGCAAAGTCGGCAATGTATGCATCAGGATTTTCTATCATCAAATGGACATCGCGGGTCAATTTTGTGGATCGCTTAACTGCCTCCACTATTAGAGGCCCTATCGTAATATTTGGCACGAAATGGCCATCCATAACATCTATGTGTATCCAATCCGCTCCAGCTTCCTCCACGCTTTTGATCTCTTCGCCCAAGCGTGAAAAGTCAGCAGACAGAATAGACGGCGCAATTAGTTTCATGTTTACCTCCAATCAAGTATGAGACCTTTGCAAAACTGCCATTTTTCCGTGATGCGGTGTCAGGCTTCAAATTTTAATCCTCGAAATACTCAATGTATTCCTCCGATTAAAATTTTCGCCTTCCTTGCCTGACAAAAAAAATGTCCCGTTTTGCAAAGGTCTCAGTATGTCCGTCCAGAAATGGCATCTTTTGTCCCAATACTGCGTTCTCCGCAGGTTTCTATCCTCGACGTAGCGGTGCTACGCCTCCGGTAGAAACCTTTGTGCGGCCTTGTCTTGGGACAAAATCTACCACTTCTGGACGGACATCAACTAAAAAACTTTTTTCAGAATCAACTCCTTATCCTTATACAACAACAACGTAGTATCAGCAACCTGTGGCACCAAAAGCCTTATTTCCTCTCCAGGTTTTACAAATGTATCGTAGAAAATGTATGAGAAGCCTTGTATGTTCATTACCACCTTTATATGTTTTCTCAGAAAGCCATTGGGAAGCTGATATCTAAACAGATAATTTTTTTTTGGAGATCGTTCTCTGGCCACCAGACGGTTAATAGTCAGATTTACCCTGGTGCTTTTCGTGACCCGATAGCCACGTGCCGGCTCCTGCGCCAACACTATGCCATCGGGCTCTTTTTTTCTAAAAGTCGATTGAATTTTACCTAAGATGAGCTGATCACGTTCCAGGAGGAATATGGCATCATCCAGGGTCAACCCCTCTAAAAAGGGCATGGCAAAGGCTTTTGGTTTATGGCCAAGGCTGACTAATAGGTTGACGACACTATCTCTTGCAATAGTCTCCTGGGGGCCGGGTGTTTGGGCTATAACTTCGTCCAGCCTGGCTCGTTCCTTGTAAACTTTTGCTACGTTTCCCAACTTTAAATCGTTTTCTTCCAATATAATCCTGGCCTGTCGAATATCCAGACCAACAAGTTCCGGCAGCAGGAACGTCTTTGGGCCCTTTGATAATATGATACGGACATCCCTACCCTTTTTTATTTCACTCCCGGCAGGAGGGTCCTGGAATACTACGTGATTTTTGGGGATTCCGGCATGATATTCAGATTTTTTTACTTTAATATTAAGTCCGAGATCGGTCAACACTTCTAACGCATAGATCGCATCTTTCCCTGTCAAAGCAGGCACCACCACTACGTCTTCACTTTTTATAATAAGTGTTAATGCGAGATACCCGCTTATACCTGCGACCAGGACAAAAATGGTGGAGATGATAATTATTTTTAAAAGAGATTTCATTCTTCATTCTTACCCATTATCGTCCCTGGTGTAATAGCGTGCCCACGTAAGAAGTCTTGAATTTTGAGGCGCTTCCCCGCGGGCGCTTGAACCTCCATCAGGGAGAGGATCTCTTTGCCGGTAGCCACGTAAAGCTCTCCTGGAAACGACGGTATAATTGCTCCGGGAGGGGCTTCTGCGTGGCCGGACACAACTTTTACCTTAAATATCTTGAGTGTCTTTCCAGAAATAGTAGTAAAGGCTCCGGGCCAGGGTGACATGCCCCGGACAAAGCAATCGAGTTCGGCTGCGGACTTGGCCCAATCTATCCGGCCGGCCTCTTTTTTCAGCATGGGCGCGTAGGTGGCATGGTCGGGATTTTGCAGGGCTGATTTGAGGTCGCCGTTTTTTAGACGATTAATGGTCTTGATGAGGAGCTGAGCGCCGATTACAGATAGACGGTCGTGCAGTGTAGCGGCCGTATCATCCGGTTCGATTGTGACCCTTGAAGAGATTAACATATCACCGGTATCCATACCGACATCCATCCACATAGTAGTAACGCCGGTCTCCTTTTCGCCATTAATGATAGCCCATTGTATCGGCGCTGCCCCCCGGTATTTTGGAAGGAGGGAGGCGTGGATATTGATAGCCCCTATGCGAGGAATCGACAAAATCTTTTTTGAAAGTATATGACCGTAAGCAACCACAACAAAAAGATCCGGCGACAGTTCTCTTATCTGTTCGACAAATTCTTCTCTGCTTGCCTTTTCCGGCTGCAATACAAGACATCCATGGCGTTCGGCCTCAATTTTTACCGGTGGCGCTACAGTCTTTCTGCCTCGCCCCCTGGGCCTGTTCGGCTGAGCGACCACTGCAACAACCTTTTCATTCTCTTTAAAAAGCTCTTTTAGGGTGGGAACCGCAAATTCCGGCGTTCCCATAAATACGATTTTATAACCGGTCATTGTTGGAGGCTCCGATTTGGGTTGATCATTATTTCGGCCAGCATAATTAGGATGCTTAAAGTTTAAAGTGCCTAAAATGTGAGAAAGTTTAAAGTGCCTAAAGTGTGAAATGCCTAAAGTTCAGGAGTGCGCCTTCGGCGCAGTTAGTTTTAAATTGACAGGCTACCTTTTCAGCCGTCGTAGCCAGGGCTACTATGGCGAAGTCGGCAACTTTAGGCACTTTAGATCACTTTACACTTCTACTAACATTCCTATCAAAAATGTTTTGATTTTACAATCCGGAAACGGTTTACCGCAAGATGGGCCTGACGGGTCGGTTCAGGGAGTCTGTAGCCACGACAGGTCTCGAGAACAATCCGGATACTTTCTTTTAAGGTTATTTCATGTCCAGGGGAGATAAACATCGGTTTTACCCGTTCTCTGGTCCTGAGCACTGCGCCGATTGTTTGGCCTTGTGACTTTAACAGGCTGTAGCCTCCTTTTTCTTCCGGAACCGTTTCGTGTTTTCCCGTCAAGCGTGTTTTAGCGCATCCAATGGTTGGGAGGCCCAAGATAAGCCCCATGTGGGAGGCCAGGCCAATCCCTCTCGGGTGTGCAATACCTTGTCCGTCAAAAAGGATTACGTCAGGGGTGTTTCGCAGCTTTTGAAATGCCTTAATAAGTACCGGGGCTTCGCGAAAAGATAGAAGACCCGGGATATAGGGAAAGTCCATTTCCAAGGAGGCATTTACTTCTTCTATTAGTTCCAGTTCCGGAAACGTAAAAACCACAACCGAGGAGTAAGAAAAGCGATTGTTCCGTTCGCACGAGACATCGGCGCCCGCCACCAATTGTATCGGCTTTGTGAGCGGCTCCAGTCTTATTTTGTGGCGGAGCTGTTCTTGAACCCGGACCGCTTCCTCATATGAGAGTCGCCAAGGATGGAGTTTTATGACATACATGGGGCTTTTTGTAACACGTTAGCTTTTTAAAAAACTGGCGTACTTGTTTTGAACCGCAGAATGTCGAACAAGGAATTATGAACGTCAAAGTAAGTGATAAAGAGAAATCCTTCGAAATTCGAAATTTCTTGTTCGACATTCGATATTCAAATAATGCTCATATGAATCAGCAAAATTGACTCTTTGGAAAAAATAGCAAAATTTTAAGGTGCTAAATTATTACGGTTTTTTTCATTAACCTTTCAAACGTTCAGCCGTCATATGTACAAACCATGGACCTGCGCTGATCAGGTCTCCTCTTGCTGTTGCATTCTCTAAAAAAGAGGACAGGTCGGATTCTTTTACACGAAACACCTCTATTTTTTCTGACGCTTCAAGACGTTGGCGACGTGGAATGGCGTTGTCATCCAGCTCAACCAGTATGCAACGGGCTGCTTCACGAATAAGAGCGCTATTTGTAGTGAGCGGTGGAGAAACTTCTTTGATCCTTCCTGAATAGCCCGTTTCTTCCTGTAGCTCCCGCAAGGCGCCGGCTTCGACTGTTTCATTTCCATCTATAATACCGGCGGGAAAGCCGATTATATACTTGTCAAATATGACCCGGTATTGCCGGACCAACAGGAAATCTCCGGACTCCTTGAACCGCGGAACAACAATTACAGAGACCTTGGATGCTATGCGTTCAATATAATCCCACTGAAGTTCGACCCCCTCGTCATTTTCATAAAGTACCTGCTTTGACTGAAACCATGAACTCTTGGGACAATCTTTTATCTCTAATATTTTCATAGGGTAATATATATCCTTAACTGCCTGCTTTTTCTCCTGCCCACTTGCTCATATCCCTGAGCGACATCTTCTGCCGGGCTATCAGAAAGAGCCCCAGCGCTATAGTAGAGAAAAAGAACGTAGCATGCATCACAATGGCTATAGAAAGGGCCTTTTCTTTTGGCAGATTGTAAAAGAGAAATGCGTACAGGCAAGCGGCATGATACGTTCCGACAAAACCCGGCGCGGACGGAATCATCACCCCAAAGACCAGCATTACCAAAACAAACATCGACCCTATAAGGGTGAGAGAGACATCAAACGCGAGCGCTGTCAGATAGATAGCAAGCACATTCAAAAACCAGATAACGAGAGAGTGGGCGGAGATAAAGGCTACCTGACGGGGACCCCTGAAAAAATAGAGCCCTTTTGCGAATGAGGTCAATAAATTTAAAATTTTTTCAACAAAGGACCCGGGCAAGAAACTGAAAAGGCGCTGTATTATGAATACTACTTTAGCGGTATACTCCCGTAAAAGCCACAAGAAAACTATGACGACCATATATAAAAGAAAAGAGACATAGCCTCCCTTTTTCAACAATTGACCGATTACGATATTATCTTCAGGTATCTTCAAAAAGATAACGACTACGATAAGGA
>JAFDAE010000562.1:0-1542 GCA_019314005.1 Deltaproteobacteria bacterium
GTAGCCGCCTGTCTTTATATCCGGGACAAAACCCTAGGACACCCAATTCGCCGGGGTGGACTCGAACCACCGATCTTCCGGTTATCAGCCGAACGCTCTACCAACTGAGCTACCAGCGAGCTATGTTATGCTCAGCGCGTTACACATACGTTTATCAAATCAAGCTCTGGAACTTCTAATTCCAGGTCACCATTCTTCCATGAGCGGACCAGGATAGTCTGACCTGTTATGTTCTTTGCCAGTTCATTAAGAGCTTGGTCACCCGTGTGCCCATCTCCAGTGAACGCTCCGCCGTCTCCATCCTTTATTTTACCGTCCATGGTAGCGTAATATCGTCTACCATGTCCACATGGATTCCCAGCCCGCAGATGTACATCAAGTGATATGTAATGTGTTTTTGTGAACTCTTCAAGAGTCATGTCGTACCTTTCAAATTAATATGGGCCTGAGTGGACTCGAACCACTAACCTGGGCATTATGAGTGCCATGCTCTGCCAATTGAGCTACAAGCCCTGGTTCTTATCATAGTTCTTTGTGACACCACGCTTGAACTCTCCTAGGGCATGCCCCAGTCCACCGATGCCCTGCGCGATCCTTTTCCCGAACACGAGCACTAGGATAAACGCGATCACCACTATTTCAATTGTTCCCGGCATTCCGATCATACACTTGTCTCCAATAAAAGTACAGTAGCCCCCACTTGTTACCGCCACAACAGTACCTTGCCCGTACTGCGAATAGGTCATGACCCCGATGCGATGCTCAGCTTAAGCACCAACGGTGAATTTACCAGGTAACCCCTCACCATATCGACAAACTTGGCTACACCACACAACTGGGCTACTGCACTTCTTTTCCACATATTAAAATAGGTCCATTCAGTAACGGACAACTCTTGTTCATGAATCCTGGGCAGTCCTCATGTGACCAAACATCATCTCCCATGATGGTGCACTTGTCGTCACCACCTATATAGGTTCCGGCCTCAGTAGTGTCACCACGCTCCTCGTAATAGAACGGACACTCAATGGCTGCTGTCACTTCAATTTCCATAATCATGTTCTCCAATAGCGGGAGCGCGATTCGAACGCGCGACCTACGGCTTATGAAACCGTCAAGCTAACCACTGCTCTACCCCGCTCTGTTTTTATTCCTGCGTTCCACGTACCGTTCGGTCCAGTAAATTAACGGCATGAACACCCAGGCTATTGGTCCACCCAGAAGTGTCATTTTCAACGCCTGCTGCTTTGTCGTTACTTTGGACTTAGTGCACACCAGGTAGATAAACCCCAGGATGCCCCACGCCTGAAAAATCTGCATTAACATAACTTCCTCTTCTTACCAGTAACCGTGTGCATTGTTTTTAGAGCGTCTACGTTCTCGCTCGCATTCAGCCCTACACCAGGACCCCTGCCAGTCACATCTTCGCCCGTACCTACGGTGAAGCTTTACCATGTCCTTCAGGTTGTCTGTTGACAGATCAGTCCATATGTCATGCCACACAACGTCATACCGCACGCCCTTCTCAGGCACGTATTCCAG
>JAFDAE010000562.1:1556-2202 GCA_019314005.1 Deltaproteobacteria bacterium
CCCTTCTCAGGCACGTATTCCAGTGCATCAGCGTGGATGATCTCTACACGCGGGTCAGTGATGTGCGGAGCCACCAGGTTCATGACATCCTCTGACTTCTCGATGACCGTCACCTTCTTGATAGTCTTGCTCTTCAGGATCTCGGATAACGCCACACCAAGCCCCAGCCCGTTGATCAGCACCTTCGTAGCTTTCTGAGCCTCATGAATGAATTCCAGGTGATCACTGATCTCCGCTGGGGTGTTCGACATCACACACTCAGGCATTACATTACCATAGTGCGACAACCGCTTGTACGTTCCGGGGCGTATGCTTCTACCGCCCATCCCGTCCATCATAAGCCGCATGTTGAACTGTGCTGCTCCTGACTGAGTCACCGTGAAGGTCTCGACCTTGAACGGGCCTGACTCACCATCTGGTATAGTAACTTCTATGTTCATTCACTCGTCTCCAATAACTGTACAGTTCGACCACCATGGCCAATCATCATCACGACTACCATCATCCGGAACCACGATTAGTGACCCCGTGAAAGAAGCTGAGTTCCTATGCGTTAGGCCCTCAAGCCGATCCTCTACCGCAGACTCATTGGTTGATACACCAACGACGACTCCAGTGTACGGACCTTCAAGCTCGTGCTTCCTGG
>JAFDAE010000164.1 GCA_019314005.1 Deltaproteobacteria bacterium
CTGAGAGGTTCACGTCCGGTTCGTGTGACAAGAGGCTAAATGAAGGATTGTAAAAAAACTCACTACTTTATCCATTCAAGGTATCCCTATCTCAACATGCATCGCTGGTAACGGCTTTGTTTGAAACTTGGGAGACAACGTGGAGAGTCACTAAACCTGCATGTGATAATCTGCCAGGGAAATGAGACTATGGAGAATCGAAAGGTGAATCACCGCTTGAGGGATCATAACGTGAAGAATGCGAAAACAGGTTGTTACGCATGGCCAAAAGGCACGAGACATGGTCTGGATGGACGGACCGACATTCAGATGAATGGACTCATATGTCTCTGGTCTAAAGGTGGCTCCTAAGGTCTCAATAATTATCCTTCATTTGGAACTTGGTAAACCGTATGTGTTCCCATCAGGGTAGCAAGGTCGCGAGACCAAGCAATGACACAGACGGCAAAGGATGTGATAAAAAGCAAATGCCTGTGGGTAATGCGCAGGATAGGGACTTTGTATCCTAACGTGAAAGCGTGCTGACTTATCACGGGTACATCAAGCAACAGAGAACGATTAGTATGAATGTAGGATATCCAGAGATACCTAACGGTACGGGTCTTACAGACAGAGAATTGAGCAGCCAATGGAAATCCATTGACTGGTCAACTGTTAGAAAAACTGTCAATAACCTTCAATCTCGACTTGCAAGAGCAGCCAAAAAACGCAACTGGTTCAAAATAAGGAAACTCATAAGACTTCTGACGCGCTCATATCATGCCAAACTCCTGGCAGTTAAAACTGTCACGGACAATAAGGGAGGTAAGACTCCCGGCATTGATGGAATTCTATGGACATCGGCTGCCGATAAAATGAAGGCAGCTTCAAGCCTTACTGGGAAAGGTTACAAAGCAAAGCCCCTCAAAAGAGTATACATTCCCAAGAAAAATGGGAAAATGCGCCCACTAAGCATTCCAACATTATATGATAGAGCAATGCAAACCCTTTATGCATTGGCAATGAGTCCTATAGAGGTCTCTACTGGCGATCTAGCCTCCTTTGGCTTCAGAAATTTTAGATCCACCAAAGACGCCTATGCTTATATGCATATTTGTCTCAGCCGAAAATGCTCAGCAGAATATATTCTGGAAGGAGACATAAAATCCTGCTTCGATATGATTAGTCATGACTGGCTTCTGAATAACATACCAATAAAGAGGTTAATCCTGACACAATTTTTAAAAGCAGGATATTTTGAAAATGGTAGAGTCTTCCCGACAGATAGTGGCACTCCCCAAGGAGGTAGCCTATCTCCGATACTTGCCAATATGGTTTTAAACGGAATGGAAGCTGAGCTGGGAAGAGTATTTTACTCCCAAAAGGATGGAAAAATCAATAAGAAGTGTTGCAACAAACACAAAGTCAACTTCATCCGTTATGCTGATGACTTTGTGGTAACAGCAGATTCGGTAGAGGTACTTCTTGAAGCAAAAGAGATAATTACCAGGTTCCTTGAGATACGTGGTCTGACTCTTTCCGATGAGAAAACCATAATTACCCACATCTTCGAGGGTTTTGATTTATTGGGGTGGAATTTCCGTAAATACAATGGAAAACTTCTCCCAAAACCCTCAAAAAGATCACAGGAATCAATAATCCTGAAGATACGGGAAATCATCCATAAAGGAAGAACATGGTCCCAAGACAGACTTATTGCTAACCTAAATCCTATCATTAGAGGATGGACTCTCTATCATAAACATGCAGTCTCTTCTGCTGTGTTCAGCAGGCTTGATCATATTGTGTGGTGCATGCTCTATGCATGGGCTAAACGACGTCACCAGAACAAGGGCAAGAAATGGATTGCTCATAGATATTGGCATAAGATAAGGAATAGGACTTGGACGTTTGCCTCAAGCAAACTAAAACTTATATCCTTCTCTAATACCAAAATTGAACGCTATCGGATGGCCCGTCTTAACAAAAATCCTTACATTGATAGGGGATATTTTGAAGAATGGCGTGAAAGAAGACGAAAATTCTTTCCCCCAACTCAACAAACAACCCTTATGCAATTTCTTGGCTGACACCTGAAAAGGTAGAGATGCGCCTGAGCGGAGTAAAGGGAAACTTTTACGCTCCGTTCTTTGGAGAGAGAAGGCGGGTAACCGCGTTCTCTTATCCGACTGAGAGGGCCTGGGGGTGAAATTCCCCTGGGCTACTCACCTTCTGGTCGTAGCTCCGTCAAAGGAGATCGCAGAAGATGCTCGCGAAATCATCGGAAACTTTCTGGCAATTAGAGGTCTTGAACTTTCTCCCGAGAAAACAGTAATCACTCACATTGACGAAGGTTTTGACTTCCTTGGATGGAACTTCCGCAAATACAAAGGAACCCTTCTGATTAAGCCATCCCAAAAGTCAATCAAAGCGATTACTCAGACCCTTAAGACTATTGTCAGTAAGGCTAAAGTATGGACACAAGATGAACTCATCAAAACTCTTAACTATTCCATTATTGACTGTTACCGTAGCTGTTAATAGCCATGTTTCTCCATTTCTTTGAGTATCACTGAACTAATATCCGTGAAATTCTGAATCCCACCGGTCCAGGCAGCTATCATCATGGCGTCAGTTATCTCTGCTCTGGTAGCTCCGAATTGATGAAGCTTTTGCAGGATTTTGACTGCGCTGTCTGTGTTGTTGTTGGAACAGGCAATAGCAAAGACTATCAGGTGCTTCTGCTTCATGTAAAGCCCGCCTTCTCTCTCAGCCCATATAGCTTTATAAAAGCCTGCAAGCCCTTCGCCAAAGTCTTCGTTTATCTGTTCAGCATACACAACAGATCTGGGCACAACGCCCTTTATTTCCTTGATTTCGTGAATATTCTTCCCCATAATTATCTTATTTCAATACGAGATAATCGGATAAAACAATATCTTTACAACTTTTCATGGATCTGACTTTTCGGATAGGCCCTAAGAACGATTAAGGAAAAGAAAGCCAGAAAATTCGACCATCTCAATTGTCGTGACAGTGTCACGACAATCTCTTCATCCGGGAATCCTTCGAAAAACTGAATCATTCACGCAGGTTTTTCTTCATTAAACGATTTCTAACCCGGCCACCAATTGTCTACGCACTGCGTAGACAATCTCCCTCCCCCATTACACTTTTTTCCTTCGAGGCTCTCCTATAGATTTTCGTCAGCGGCTAATAAGCAGGAGATTGTGCAAGAGGCTCTTGCATAATTTGTTCATCGAATTGTCGCCTCACTGCGGCGACAATTTCTTTGTGAGATATATAAATCAGTTCACGGCACCAAGAAGGATCTCCTGAGGGCAATCCCCGGGGAATTGTCAGGCAAAGTTCTCGTATGCTGGTGCTGGCCTGAGCCATGTCATGGGGACATACTGGCATACCTGGCTAACAACCCGGACAGGATCGAAGAATTCAGGCAGGGGAAAAATCCGATGAAGGGGAAGGTTCAATCGACTTTGGGGAGTTTTGAATGAGTGGGGAGATTTTGAGGGGTAGCTTGCGAAGTGATAGGCGTTTTCTACAATAATTGTATCCGGGAAATTGTCTCACCAGTGTTGAGAGTTTTTCATATGACGAGAGCTACGAAGACTCGTATTTTTTAGCAGATTGTTTCTCACAAGGTTCAGGTACAAGGCAAATAGAATGTGCAGCAAGCTGCTGCACAATTTAGGGAGTATTTCCTGGCAGATGAGCGGCCTGAAGTGTTTCAGGCTCAATTGTCTCCGCAGTGCGGAGACAATCTACTGCCCGTACTATCGCCGAATGGGTCCATTCAATCATCTGGCGAGTATGCTCACGGCTCTTGAGAGTAAGTCAGCGCGAAGATGGAATCGGTCAGCCATCTACGGAAAGAGTTGTTGTCGCTGAACTGTTTGAAAAGCTGGGTGTCGTCTTTCAACAGGGCGGTCATTACACGCACCAGGGCTTTGTCGTGTTCTATCCGGGCGTTTTGCTTGTCCGAGTTTTGCATTGCGTTCTGATAAGCAACATCTGCAGCCACCCTGGCCGGGATTTCCTCGGTAATCAGCCTGTGTACCCGGTCGCCATCAGTCCAGGGGATGCTGCCAAACTGGTCGTTGAAAGTTTTGAGGATATTGCTGAGCCGGTCGAGCTCTGGTTCAGGTTTTAACCCACCGCCTACGGTCGGTACTGGCTCTATCTCGGCATCGGAGTCCGGAAGCTGGATATTCACAACAGCCTGCTTTTCTACCCGATAGCTGTCCATGTCTATCGCTTCGAGGATACCTTTTGAAAGGTCTTCCTCCCTTGGAGCAGGTAGTTTGGGTACCAGGAAGTTGAGGAAGATCGAGAGCTTTTCCCAATCAGCATTGGTGTATGGCAGGATAGAAGCGAGGAAGCCGTAGGTACGGTTGAAAGCCTTGGCTTTGCCTTTGAAGTCCACCTGTCCGTCTTCGTCAAGCTCTTTATAAGTGGCAACGCAGACGTCGAGAATCGGATCGAGTTTGTCTCTATCGGCTCCTTCGAGGTAAAGCTCAACGAACTGTTCTATCTGCTCCGGCGCATAGACCTGATAGCCGTCGAGGTCGGACTTCAGGTCGTGCAGTTTGTTGGGGTCGGTCTCATCGCTCAGTATCGTTGTGCGGTAGTAATCAGCAAAAGCAGCCTGGATGGTGTCGGTGTCGTTCATGAAGTCAAGCACAAAAACGTCGTGCTTCTTCGGACGTGCCCGGTTGAGCCTTGAGAGCGTCTGCACGGCCTTGACCCCGGCCAGAACCTTATCCACGTACATGGTGTGCAGGAGCGGCTCATCGTAGCCGGTCTGGAACTTGTCGGCGCAAATGAGGAAGCGGTAAGGGTCTTCCTGGATCTTGTCTTCAATCTTGCTTGATGGAAAACCGTTCAGAGAGGCTTCTGTAACCTTTACTCCACCGTATTCGTGCTCCCCCGAAAAAGCGACAATCGCCTGGTAGGGGCTCTTTCTTTCGATCAGGTAGCTCCGGACAGCGTGATAATACTGGATGGCACGTTCGATGCCGTTTGTGACCACCATCGCCCGGGCCTGTCCCCCGACCTTGTTGAGTGCGATCACCTGTTCGTGGAAGTGGTCTACCATGATCTCGGCCTTGAGCCGGATAGCGTGATCGTGACCCTCAACGTACTTGCGAAGCTTCTTCTTTGCCTTTTTGGTATCGAATTCCGGGTCGCTCTCCACCATCTTGACAAGTTTGTAGTAACTGTTTACAGGCGTGTAGTACCTGAGCACGTCCAGTATGAAAGTCTCCTGGCTCGCCTCCTTCATGGTGTCACTGTGGAACGGACGGTGCTTTATTTTGTCCTCGTCCTTGTACGGCTCTCCGAAAA
>JAFDAE010000165.1 GCA_019314005.1 Deltaproteobacteria bacterium
CCCCACAGACTCTATCACCTCTCTTCGGATCAACGCGGCATGTATAGGCCACGGGCAGCCCTTCAGAAAAAGACGAATGATGTCTTCTGATTCATATTTGGGCGGGACATAAGGTTGACCACCTGGTGCGCCCTCGCCGACGTTTTGCCAGCCACAATAGGCGAGATCTGCATCGGAAGCCGTCAGGGATGCATGAAGCTTATCCAGACAGTCCTTACTCCAATAATCATCCGCATCGAGGAAAGCAATAAATTCTCCTTTACTGTTCTTGATGCCGAGGTTTCGTGCCGGATAAGGCCCCCGATTCTCCTGTTCGATTAATACGATACGCTCGCCGTAGGTGCGGAGAATATCCTTGGAACTGTCAGTTGACCCGTCATCTACCACTATGAGTTCAACATGCGGATACATCTGCTGCAACACACTTTCAATCGCCTCGCGCAGATATTTCTCTGCATTGAAACATGGCATAATGACTGAGATAAGCTCAGGGGCGCTTTTATGCATTGATATCTGTCCTCTATTTTTGTACTTTCATCTACTTGAATTGTAGCTGCGAGGCCAATAAGCCGGTCAATCTGCAAAAAAGGTTCAGATGAACGGTTCTATTCCAGCTTCGGAATCTCTTGCAGAGCAATCAGAACATCTTCTGCTTTAATGTCGTTCATGCAACGGATATGATATGGGCAGAAGCACTGGGCGAGATTCTCCCGCCATACTTTCATCCAAGGCTTCTCATGACATGGCTGACAATCGTATTTTCGAGATATGACGGTAACATTCGAAAGGAACCTTGGGAATACCTTCCGACTGCTGGTTGGTCCTATCAGTGCAAAAACAGGCTTCCCCAGAGCCACAGAAAGATGGGTAAGACCGCTGTCGTTTCCAATGACGAAACCAGCCTGTTTTATCAGTGCTGCTGTATCATCGAGGGACAATTTTCCGATATAGTTTTTGACGTGCGAGGGAAAACATATCTTATGATCCTGGCGTTCGGCGAAAATTCTGGCAGTACGCCACCATCTCCCTTGATAGTTCAGGTGATTCCCGGACAATTGTCTAATCCAAGGCGGGAAAATAATCCTGTTGGACATATCCAGATCCGAAGGTAGCCCGACCACTGCCACATCTTCGAGTTGCCCGGCAAGTTCACCATACCATGGCCATTTCCTTATCGGCATCTGCTTCTGTCCCCCGGGTATAAGGACGCAAGTCTTTTCCGTTATGTCCTCAAATATTCTGTCAGACGTGGAGCAGCTCGGTTGCTTCACTAAAGCCAAGTTGCAGTCAATGGCTCGCGCTATATTTGTGTACATTTCGATTTCAGAATACAGCTCAAAGCTTTTTTTTATGTCCCACACAGGATGCAAGACTATGGCTTTATTTTGATTCACGAACTTAATTGGAGGGCTTTGCACTTCGTCCCCATAAATATAATACGCGTAAGAATTTGACACGAATGTTTCCGGGGAAGAGGAAACCGTCCGAACAAAGGGCCAGTTTTCAAAGAGTTTTTCTACCCCAGGTGTTTCTCCCTGAAGGCAAAGATCCACCTGATACCCACCTCTGCTCAACATTTCCATCATAGGGGTAGCCATCAGTATGTTACCAAAGCCACTGCCTAAATGCACGAGAATTTGTTTTTTAGATTTCATAACACTAGCTATTTTTAAATGCACGCCACCGGTGAACAACGCGGCGTGCCGCTCTGGCTATTGGATTTTCTTTGATGAGGTTTGTCACGTGCTCGACCTGTCGGAGTCGTTCCTGCACGTCAGTAACGTGTAGACCCAAGTCTCCAATTTCCCTGGCTGCCTGAAGGAAGAGAGTGACAGCGGGTGAACCGGATGGGGGCGATGGCAATGCCAATATTTCTTCATAGGCAGCCATTAATCCCTCAACACTGGTACTCGCAGTAAAACGCTCACGGATGTCCTGGAAGGCATTCATGCCCAAAGTCTTTCGTAATTCCGGATCGTCGATGAGTGAGATTATGGAAGCGGAGATCGCTTCCACATCACCCACCTCTGTGGTTCGCCCCGTTTTACCTTCCATGACTGTTTCTTCTACTCCGGCACAGCGGCTGGCCACTACAGCACAACCACAAGCCATCGCCTCCAATAAGACATAAGGGTGACCCTCTCGACGGGAGGACAAGACAAAAATGTCGCTTTCAGCCAGGATGCGGGGCACATCGTCTCGAAAACCGAGAAAATGGAAGTGATCCTTAATGTCGCGTTCTTGAGCTTGAGCTCTCAAGTCGCTCGCAAATTTTTTATGTTCATCGCCCCCTACCAAGAGGAAGTGGACATTCGGTCTCGAACTTAGTACTCGAGACGCGGCCTCCAAGTAGTAGTCAAACCCTTTATCTGGGCATACGCGGCCCAATGCCGTAACCAACAGAGAGTTATCCTCCACTCCGAGCTCTGCCCGCAAGCTTCCGTCCGCGGCTTCCATGGCCGCATCAAAAACTTCCATGTCTAAGCCGTTATGGATAATCTGAATCTTCTCTGACGGCACTGGCGGACTCAGCCTATCCGCAACAGACCTCGAAACCGCGACGATACGCGTGGACAACTGTCCCATCAGTGCTGCATAGGAGGCCGGATCGAGAGACAATCGTTGAAAAAGTGGTACTTCCGGCTGAAGTTCGATGTGTGCAAGATACAGGTGATGGACACCCGCGAGCTGTGCGCCTAACGCCCCTTCAAGGTGGAAATTAGAATTCGTATGCACCAGATCAATATGTTTCTCTTTGATCAAATCGACCAGCCGGTAAACCCTGTCCCGCGTCTTCGCCATGTACCGGTACCACGGCCTTTGAGCTCCTATCCAGCCGTACCCAGCTTCCACCACAACGACTTCCACACCCATCTTTTCCAGTGGCGCCCGCAAACTTCCCTCACCGGGGAGTACAACAATGGGCCGGAAACGCTCTCGGTCGAGGTGGCGCATCACTTGGAGGAGATAGTTCTCTCCTCCAGCCCCGCTATCTGCGCGGCTTGAAACAAAAAGAATGTTTGCTCGGCTCAAAGGCATAATTTATACCCCTATAAATGAAATAGCAGTAACAGCAAGTCTGGCGAAGAACGAATCTCATTAAACCTTGAATCGCCAGAGAACATATCTATCTGCGAAAGTACGTGCCTGTCGGAGCACTTTTCTGGCCATTCTGAAAGTCAGTCTTTTTGGGCCTGGTATTTGACTCGTATCGCCGAACAGCTCCTGCAATATTCTATTCACGGCTTCCGGGCTGTAACGACTGGCGATGAAGTCTTGTCCCGCCCTACCGATCCGGTCCCGCAGTGTTTTATCTTTAAGCAACCTGATCAACTCATCAGCAAATCTCGCAGGATCCTCAGCCACTAACAGATGTTTTCCTGGGACTACCCCCATTCCCTGAATACCAAATTTGGTGGTCACCACTGGGACACCTGCGGCCATCGCCTCGCCGACCTTGCCTTTCATGCCGGCGCCGAAACGCAATGGAGCAATCGAAATCCAGCTTCGCAATAGATAGGGAAGGGTCTCTGGCACATAGCCGGTCACCTCAATGCTATCGGAAGCCAATGACAACACCTGTTGCGGAGCGTGGCCCCCCACAATCGTCCAGCGCACATTTGGGATTTCCGCTTGAACCCTCGGCCAGATTTCATGGGCAAAGTAAAGCACCGCATCTACATTCGGCTCATGGGTAAACACGCCGATGAAAATTAGACTCGGAACCGCAGTCTCCACACGCTTCTGGGATGGAATTTTATGAATATTGGGAATGAGATACGTTGGCAAATTTGGAAGCTTCTGCTGCAATAACTCCGACTCTTCACGTGTAATGGTAATAACCAGATCCGCAGCTGAATATGTCGCCAGCTCTCTGCGCTTAGTTTCCTCTGCCTCATCGTGATCCCTGGTCGTTCCGCTGACCGCAGCTTTCGAAAACAAACGCGCATAAACAAGATCCACGCTGTCCACAATTACTTTTGCCCAGGGTTGCCAGATTCGAACCAGACTGATGCGCTTCTCCGCAGGATAAAAATACTTAAAGAAAACAACGTCAAAAGACTGCGCCTCGAGGATTTTTTCGAAACCGATATTATCGAAGATTCGCACTCCGAAATTCTCCAATGCAACACGATATCTGGCCACCTCGGCTTTACCCAATGCTTTTTGTTGAGACGTGGCACCAAATACATAGTAACTGCAGGTATGCCCTTGCTCAGCGAGCAGTTTAACAATGGCAAACATCCGAACATCAGCCGACGCACGGTCGAACATCGGAAACTTTGCATCTATGAACAAGATATTCACTTACTCTTTCCAGAATCCTAATTTGTCAGCTTTTTTAGATAAACGAATACGCACTGCTCGCCTATGATGCTGGCCTGCGGTGAGACCTTTGCACAACTCCACAATTTTGGTTAAAATTTAATTTTATGCTTTTATTTATAGAAAACAAATTTTATTGATAAAAAAGATCTCGAAAAACCCAGCTATTAACCTCTAATAATTTAACTTATCTGTTTGTTTTTACTTGACATTATTCCTGTTTTATGCCATATTTTCACCATAATTTCACTACTTTCTGGAGGGTAATATGGGATACAAAAAAATGAATAAGGAAATAAGTTTCGCCGATTTAATTCTTAAGAACTCCATGGATAAAAATCGATGTTTAGAACATTTGATAAATATCAATAATTCAATTAACTGGTCAAATATAAAATCCATTTTGATGAGTCATTATACTATAGGCTCAAGCTCAGAAGGCGCTGACGCTTATCCTCCCTTATTGCTTTTCAAATGCTTAATGCTTCAAAAATGGTTTCATATTGATTCCGATCCTGAACTTGAAAGCCAAATCAACGATAGAATATCTTTCAAAAAGTTTTTAGGGCTATCCTTTAGCGATCCTTCTCCTGACCATTCAACATTTTCAAGATTTCGTAAAAGATTGTCCAAAGAGGCCATGACTCAAATTAATACTGAAATCCTCCGTCAATTTAAAAACCAGGGTTTAACCATAAATGAAGGCGTCGCAATTGATGCGAGACTGGTAAAATCTGCCTCCCGTCCTATCAGCAATAAAGAAATTAAAAAGCAGAAGAAAGATACTCCTAAAGGCAAACTCGATAAAAAAGGGAAATCAGTCAAGTTCTCAAGAGATATGGAATCCGACTGGACGATTAAAAACGATAAAGCTCACTATGGCCTTAAGGAGCATGCCTCTATAGATGTGAATCATGGCTTTATCCTATCTACCACTCTAACACCTGCCTCCGTTAGTGACTCAATCTATCTGCCATATTGCACCACTTACAGCAGGCATACAAAACAGC
>JAFDAE010000563.1 GCA_019314005.1 Deltaproteobacteria bacterium
TGGAAAATACGCCCCAAAAAAGCCGGTAATCAAAAAAGATTACAGCCGAAGCCGTCATCAAAAAAGATAACGCTTGTAATCAAAAATGATGACAAAGGGGACTCAAAAATGATTACTAAGGGGGTCCCAAAAATGGTTAATACAAAAGAAACTATTACAAAAGAAAAGAAAGAAACTATTACAAAAGAAACTATTCAGGCGTACTGCGATCTTTTCAAGATCAGGTACGGGAAATATCCCACTATCACGGGTAAGGATTCAGGGATAGTAAAGAGATTGAAAAATGTTCCTGATATTAAATTGCTTTTAGAAAGATATTTTCAGTCAAGAGACGCCTTTATAATTAAAAACGCTCACAGTCTTGCAATATTTGAGACTAAAATAAATCAACTAATTGTCCAGGATAAAGGGAATTTTTCAGGAATATCAGAATGGACGCCAACGGAGGCAAGAGATGAAAAAAGAAGATGAGGTAAAATTCAAAAATTTAATGGCTCTAATGCAGGAAACATTCACTCCGAATAATCCAGTGAGTTCAGAAAAAATGCAGGTTTATTGGGATCTCTTTGAAGATTGGTCGATCGAGGATTTCACAGTGGCATGTAAAAACGTGATGTTTTTAAAAACCATTTCAACATTCCCGCTTCCAGGCGAGCTCCAGGAGGCGGGAAGGCGTGATCATATTACCGAGCAATGGTTGTATGTTCGCAGCCTCATATCTAAACATGGCCATGCAATGAGCTTAATATTGCCCGACCCGGTATCAATGTCAGTAATTGAGGCTATGGGAACATGGCCGGAGTTCACCTTCACGCCAACAGACCAACTCGTATGGAAACAAAAGGACTTCGAACGGCTTTACCCCTTAATGGCGAAGAGAGACAAACACCCGGCGTATCTGACGGGCGAATATGACGTAAAACACAACATGATAGATCTCCGCAGCGGTAAGCAGTTATCGATCGAAGAGGCTGAGAAGGTGATCGCAGGCAGCAACCAGATTGAAGGACCGGACAGCTTGAAAATTGCAGAATAACGCAGCTTATCAGGGGGAAATATGGAACCACACAAGGAAAGTTGTGCATTTTGCAAGTGGGTTTGGTATCACGAACACGATATAGGTGAGGTCGTCAATATTGGCTCTCCCGGTTGGGTCTGTGACGGACACAAGAATCCAGGAGTTGCAAACTTAAAGCCATTCCCTTTCACAAAGAAACAAAAATGCTTCAAATCTAAGGACGATAAATAATGTCACGCTACCACACACTGAAATATAAGAAAGACATTGTTAAGCTATTCTTGAAACGTGCTCCAGGCGTCTCACGTGCCCGTTTCGCTTTAATACACGACCTTTCAGATACGACAGTCAAGGAATGGGTGTTAAAATACAGCACGGGCGATTCTAAGGACAAAAAGGAGTAAATTGTAATGGACATTAAAATTAAAGGATTCGAGGAATTAACAAAGGGCCTGGACGCAATGCAGCGCAAACAGATCCCTTTCGCGACTATGAAGGCTATCAACGAGACAGCCAACGAGGTCAAGAAGGCTGAAGACAGGAAGATCAAGCGGGTATTCAAGAAGCCGACAAAGGCCACACAGAACAGCGTTATAATCATATATGCCAACAAGGCAAGGCTTGAGGCTACGGTCAAGATCAAAGATAGGCCATTTTCGGGCAGTAACGCATCCATAAACGCCTATCTTAATCCGCACATATACGGAGGGGGGAGAAGCCGTAAAGGTTCAGAGAAGAGGCTGCAGAGCGACAATAGAATGACTAGAGACCGGTCGTTGGTCCCAGGGCAGGGCGTAAAGCTTAATAAGTTCGGCAATCTCACTAAGGGCGCAATGAAGAAGATGATGGACGGTAAGAAGTATTTCAGCGTTAAAGAAGGTAGTAAGGCGGCAAACCATTTGCGTCCAGGTATATATCTCAGGCTATCAAAGAAGAGGATAACGCCTATGGTTATATATGGCGATAAGGCCACATATCAGGTCCGGTTCAAGTTCTATGATGTAGCTAATAAGGTCATAGATAAGAAGCTGACAAAGAATTTCAGCAAGGCGCTGGATCATGCGCTGAGGACGGCGAGGTAGGTTAACTTTAATCAGGGGGTGCGTGGATGTACGTTTCATTCGGGATGATGTTCACAGCTATGTGCATGGCGATCATAGGCGTAGGAGGTGGGATGTATGGTTTACTTTGCAGGGCAAAGAGTAGGCGCGAGGTTAGGCTGCACGACTTCTCAACAGACGTGGAGCTACGAGACCAGCGCATGAAAGAGATGCGCAAGGTGGTAGACGAGGCGCTTGACGAGAGACTGGGGCAGGTGAAGTCGCCATGTAAAGACTCGACACACTATCAACGCCCACTAGTAAAACATTGTTACACGTACAAGAACAGGTGCGGGTGCATGCATTGAGAGTTATCCACAAGTTACTAACATGTTATCAACATACTTATCCACAGGTATTTGCTATAAGAAATAAGTACTTAAGTAAAAAGGTACTGTGGGGGCTTTTAATCCC
>JAFDAE010000166.1 GCA_019314005.1 Deltaproteobacteria bacterium
CGCGTAATGGCCGCCGTCAATGTCGTCTTACCATGATCTATATGACCTATAGTACCTACATTAACATGCGGCTTCGTACGCTCAAATTTCTTCTTCGCCATGACGCATCCTCCTCAGTTGTCAACTGCTGCTTACCACCTATAATGGGCAAATGCTTTGTTTGCCTCTGCCATCCTGTGGGTATCTTCTCTCTTTTTAAATGCTGCACCCCGCTTGTTGGCTGCATCAATCAATTCACCCGCCAACTTATTCGCCATATTCTTCTCAGAGCGGGAAGTAGCATAAGCAATAATCCAACGTATCCCTAACGCTGTACGTCGGCTTGCCCTTACCTCCATTGGAACCTGGTAGGTGGCCCCACCCACTCGACGAGATTTAACCTCAACGACCGGCTTAACATTGACCAACGCTTTTTCAAAAACGCCAAGCGGGGCTTCTTTAGTACGATTCTGTATAATATCAAATGCGTTATACACTATCGATTGTGCTACACTCTTTTTGCCGTCTTGCATTACGACGTTAATAAATTTGCCTACCAACCTATTGTTATATTTAGGATCAGGCAAGACGCTCCGTTTTGGTATTTCTCTTCTCCGAGCCATATATGAAGAATCTCCATCTTAATATTAGTCAGTGTCCATTCAGAAACGGCATCTTTTGTCTCAATACTGCGTTCTCCGCAGGTCTCTATCCTCGACGTAGCGCGGCTACGCCTGCGGTAGAAACCTTTGTGCGGCCTTGTCTTGGGACAAAATATACCATTTCTGAATGGACACTATTTCTATTTGGGTTTCTTGGCCCCATACTTCGACCGACCCTGTCTACGATCCTGAACCCCGATAGCATCAAGCGTGCCACGCACAACATGATATCGTACGCCGGGCAAATCTTTCACACGCCCGCCCCGCACTAAGATCACGGAATGTTCCTGTAAGTTATGCCCTATCCCGGGAATGTATGAGGTTACCTCAATTCCGTTTGTTAACCGAACACGTGCTACCTTTCTTAAGGCTGAATTAGGTTTTTTGGGGGTAGAGGTATATACTCTGACACACACCCCGCGTCTTTGCGGACACCCCTTTAAGGCCGGGGTATTTGTTTTGTTCTTTAACCGTGCTCGGCCCTTCTTTACTAATTGATTAATAGTAGGCATAATATCCTCATTATTTGTACGGACAATCGTACTTCTGTGTTTTTACTCTTTGTGAAGTGCTGCCCTGAATAACAAAGAGAATTATTTATCAATATTATCCCTCTGTGTCAACAAAAATCTTTCATTCCTTCTTTTATTCGCAAAGCGTCCCCAAGCATCTTTCCACATTATTCATTACCGCCGGCAGCAGCCTCCGTTTCTGTCTGAGCCTCATCAATAACAGTAGCAATGGGGGTATCTTTGTATAGGGCGATTCCGGTCCCCGACGGGATAATACGCCCCATAATGACATTCTCCTTTAACCCTCTCAAGGTATCCACCTTGCCGGAAATAGCAGCATCTGATAGCACCTTGGTGGTTTCCTGAAATGATGCGGCAGAGATAAAGCTTTCAGTGCTCAACGACGCCTTTGTTATACCGAGAAGGAGGGGTTCAGCAGTGGCCGGGGCGCCGCCTTCTTGCAAAATACGCTCATTGGTCTCTTTAAATATTCGGCCTTCTACCTGTTCGTCTAACAAGAATTCTGTATCACCCGGGTCGATGACTCTGACCCGCCTGAGCATCTGTCGGACAATGACTTCAATGTGTTTGTCGTTGATGCGAACTCCTTGAAGTCGGTAGACCTCCTGAACCTCATCGACCAGATACCGAGCGAGGGCATGCACTCCCAGCACGTTTAAGATATCGTGAGGATCAACGGACCCCTCCATCAATGACTCGCCGGCTCGGATATAGTCTCCTTCATGCACGCTTATATGCTTTCCTTTTGGGACTAAATAGTCCTTCTTGTCACCAACCTCAGGGGTAATGGTGACTTTTCTCTTGCCCTTTACTCCCTTAGAAAAGCTGATATATCCGTCAATCTCACTGATAATGGCAATCTCTTTCGGTTTTCTAACCTCAAAGAGCTCAGCCACTCGGGGAAGACCACCTGTAATGTCTTTAGTTTTTGTAGTTTCTCGTGGAATCTTCGCAATAATATCTCCTGCCGCAATCATGTTGCCTTCTGATACCGTTAAGATAGCATTCAGCGGAAGAAGATATCTGGCGTCTCTAGTCGTACCCGGGATTTTGGTAGTCTTTCCGCTCTCATCTTTAATCGATATCCGGGGACGCAATTCAGTATCCTTGTAGTCCACAATCACCATGCTCGCTTTTCCAGTTACCGGATCGACCTTTTCCGTCATGGTCCGCCCGACAACAATATCCCCAAACTTAATCTTACCTGAGGTTTCGGTTAAAATCGACATGGTATACGGATCCCAAAACAGTATTAAATCGCCAGGCATGACCGGATCTCCATCTTT
Source organism: Deltaproteobacteria bacterium (assembly GCA_019314005.1). Next base: position 2,461 of record JAFDAE010000166.1, read on the forward strand.
TTTGATGAGATGTGCCCCATAGATGACAGGATACCGTTCCCGCTCGCGTCCATTCGGACTAATAACAGCAATCTCGCCATTACGGTTCATTGCCACCAGCTCGCCAGCTACATTTCCTACAGTCTCCAAGTTGATAAACTTAAGCGTACCTTTGTTTCGAACCTTTATATCTGCCTGTTCCGCCCTTCGACTGGCAGTCCCTCCAATATGAAAGGTTCTCATAGTAAGCTGTGTCCCTGGTTCCCCGATTGACTGAGCAGCCAAAATGCCTATAGCCTGTCCGATCTCAACCGGTCTCCCATGGGCCAAATCTCGGCCATAACATTTAGCGCAGACCCCCACCTTTGAACGGCATGTTAGAACTGATCTGATCTGCACCTGTTCCAAACCTGCTTCGTCGACCTTTTTAACCTTTGCCTCGTCGATATCTTCGCCGGCTTTAACCAATATTTGATCTGAAAATGGATCCCGTATATTTTCCAACGCAACCCGCCCAAGTATACGTTCTCCAACCCGTTGAATAATTTCACCACCCTCCATGAGCGATTTTACTTCAATACCTTCGGTGGTTCCGCAATCTTGCTCTGTTATGATCGCATCCTGCGCTACATCCACCAAACGCCGGGTTAAGTAGCCTGAATTTGCGGTCTTTAACGCGGTATCTGCCAAACCTTTCCGCGCGCCATGGGTAGAGACAAAGTATTGGAGCACCGTTAGCCCCTCCCGGAAATTCGACGTTATCGGGGTCTCAATAATTTCGCCGGACGGTTTGGCCATCAGACCACGCATTCCAGCCAATTGGCGCATCTGGTCTTTACTCCCTCTGGACCCGGAATCGGCCATCATATATATAGAATTAAAACTTTCCTCCTTGAGGATCTCACCATCTTCTCCACGAACAACCTCGCCGGCGTCATCCACTACCGGCGCCATCTTCATCTCTTCCATCATCTTGTTGGCAACTTCGTCCGTGGCCTTGGCCCAGATGTCAACCACCTTGTTATATTTTTCGCCTTGGGTGATCAGGCCCTCAACATACTGTTCCTCAATCTCCTTAACTTCCTTTCCGGCCGCTTTTAAGATAGCGTCTTTCTGTGGGGGGATGACCATATCATTCACTGACACCGAAACAGCCGCCTTCGTGGCATAATGAAAGCCCAAATTTTTCAACCTATCAGTAAGAATAACGGTCGTTTTGATACCAAGTGTCCGATAACACTGGTTAATCAAATTGCGCAAGGCCTTCTTATCCATAACCTTGTTAATCAGATCAAAAGGAAGCTCAGATGGCACAATCTCCCTAAAAATAATACGTCCCACAGTGGTGTCGACACGTTTGCCATCCATACGGACCTGTATAGAAGCATGCAGTCCTGCCATGCCGGCGTCATGAGCCATGCGAACTTCTTCGGGATTAGCAAAAATCTTTCCTGCCCCTTTTTCACGTGAGACAACACGGGTAAGGTAATATATCCCCAGTACAATATCCTGAGTCGGCACAATAATCGGCTCTCCACTGGCTGGAGACAGGATATTATTGGTGGACATCATCAGTACACGCGCCTCGATCTGTGCCTCTATGGAAAGAGGGATATGGACCGCCATCTGATCGCCATCGAAATCTGCATTAAAGGCTGTACAGACCAGGGGATGGAGCTGAACTGCTTTGCCCTCGATCAAAATCGGCTCAAAGGCCTGCATGCCGAGGCGGTGCAAGGTGGGAGCACGGTTCAGTATAATAGGGTACTCTTTTACGACTTCGTCCAAGGTATCCCAAACTTCCGGGACCTCGCGTTCTACCATTCTTTTAGCGCTCTTTATGGTGGTAACATACCCTTTGGCTTCAAGCCTACTGTAAACAAACGGCTTAAACAGCTCTAAAGCCATCTGTTTCGGAAGGCCACATTGATGCAGACGTAACTCCGGGCCAACGACAATTACCGTTCTACCGGAATAGTCAACACGTTTCCCCAATAGATTCTGGCGGAACCTCCCCTGCTTACCCTTGAGCATATCACTTAATGATTTTAGAGGCCGTTTATTTGTACCGGTAACGGTCTTACCTCTTCTACCATTATCAAACAAGACATCTACCGATTCCTGAAGCATCCTTTTCTCATTACGTATGATGATATCCGGAGCGTGCAGATCCTGGAGTCTTTTTAGACGATTATTTCTATTGATGACGCGTCTGTACAGATCGTTCAAATCGGAAGTGGCAAAACGCCCCCCTTCCAAGGGGACCAAGGGACGCAGATCAGGGGGTAACACAGGAATGACATCCATTATCATCCAATCAGGACGATTACTCGATCGCCTAAAGGCGTCGATCACCTTAAGCTGTTTGAAACACTTCTTTCTTTTGGCCTCTGAACCGGTATTCCGTACTTCCTCACGAAGATCAGCATTAAGCTGGTCTAAGTCTATTGTAGCCAAAAGTGTTTTGATTCCTTCAGCACCCATCTCTGCCTTAAAGGCCGTCCCATACTTTTCACGAGCCTCGTTATACTTTTCTTCCGTCAGGATTTCTTTATATTTCAGAGGGGTGTTATTGGGATCAGTAACAACATACGCATCAAAATAAAGGACCTTCTCCAATTCTTTCATAGTAAGATCGAGAAGATTTCCGATTTTGCTCGGAAGGCTTTTTAAAAACCAGATATGGGCAACAGGAGTAGCCAGCGCAATATGGCCCATCCGTTCTCTTCTCACTTTGGACTGTATGACTTCTACTCCGCACTTCTCACATACTACGCCTCGATGTTTCATCCGCTTGTATTTGCCGCAGTTGCACTCGTAATCCTTAGTCGGCCCGAATATTTTGGCGCAGAACAGCCCATCTCGTTCCGGCTTGAACG
>JAFDAE010000167.1 GCA_019314005.1 Deltaproteobacteria bacterium
GCCGGATTTATGTGCCTGTTACACGCTCTCCCTCCACAAAGTCCCTTTTGATGATTGATTGTGACTGGACACAAGGCGGTCTCCGTGGCGCTTCCTTTTTTCCGAGCAAGGCTGGCAACCGGGATGACGGTGTCATGGTCTGGGGTAACTTAGTGGACGACATGCTCCGGTATCGTGTTTTTGTCGGTGAGGGGATAGAGAGTACTGGCGCCGGTGAGGTTAATCCTGACGATAGTCTCCGGTACGCGGGCCAGGTGAGTGTATCCCTGATGGAGCCGGAGAAGGGTTTTTTCAACCCTCAGACATACCTGGGGAAAAAGGATGTCTTATCTATCCTCGCAAGCTTTGACCATCAGCCGGACCTCACCCTCAACGGTAATATAGACCGCGACTATACCGCCTGGACAGCTGAAGTCCACTGCGACTATGGTCCGGTAACCGTAGAGGCCGCGTACATCGATGTTCATAACAAGCCTTCAGGCACGATAGCCGGCACTACTTTTGGAGTGGAAGACGATGCCACCATCGTATCTGCCAAGGCCGGCTTTATTCTTCCTAACAACCTTCAGCTTGTTGCCCATTACGAAAACGTAAACATAGACAAAGAGAAAGACACTGAAATTTATGGTGGTGGGTTCAACTACTTTATCAAGGGCCACGCCAATAAGTTCAGTGTGGATGTGACCAAGGTGGAACAGGAAGAGGAAACCGCTACTTTCAAGGATTACCACGTTGTAACGGTGCAGTTGGCGGTTGGCTTCTAATTAGGAATTTTGTTATAATTAACACCATACCCTAAAGTCACAAATGCCCAGGGCGGAAACGCCTTGGGCATTGGTGTTTAAGGACCTGCCGCAGACCGGCCCGCAACCCAGCCGGTAGAAAACGCGGTTTGAAGGTTATAACCGCCTGTGTCGGCGTCCACGTCGAGAACCTCGCCCGCGAAATAAAGACCCTTGACCAGGCGAGAAGCCATGGTGCGCGGGTCAACTTCGCGCGTATCCACCCCGCCTGCGGTGATTATCGCCTCTGTAAAAGGGCGATAGCCTGTCACTTCAAAACGAAAATCCTTCAGCCACATCCGCAGCCTTTTACGCTCCTGCCCCGTGATCTGGTGGCCGGCCTTGTCCGGCGGGATCCCAGTCAGATCTATGCAGACCGGGATCAGCTTTTGGGGGAGGAGTTCTTTAAGCAATGTTTGAAACTGACGCTTGCCGTGCGCGTTTAAATCGCGAATAAGACGGGCATCCAGCTTTTTCACATCGAGCGCGGGCTTGAGATCGAGGGAAAGGGCCACTTTTTGGCCGAGGCGCAGCGCGTCGACCACCTGCCTGCTCAGGGTGAGGATGATCGGGCCGGAAAGGCCAAAGTGTGTAAATATCATTTCGCCAAATGCTTCCGCCCTCTTTTTTCCATTGATAAAGACCCGGACGGTCACATTGCGCAGGCTCAGGTCTTGCAGCCTGGGAGCAACATCGCCTGCTGTTTCGAGCGGAACCAGGGCCGGGCGGATCGGCACAATGGTATGTCCGACTGATTCGGCCAGCCGATATCCATCCCCGGTTGAGCCGGTGGCAGGATAAGACGCCCCTCCGGTGGTGATGATCACGGCATCCGCTCGATAAACCCGGCCGGGTGAAGGCTGAACGCCAACCACCTGTCCTTTCTCGACAAGTAACCGCTCCACCGACGAGCGGGTACGAACGGTCACGCCTTGCCTTTTCACCCACCGCACCAGCGCATCCACCACGTCCTGGGCCTGTCCGCCGGCCGGAAAGACGCGCCCGCCCCGCTCGGTCACCGTACGGACTCCGAGTTTTTCAAAAAAAGCTATGAGTTCAGATGTGAGGAACCTGGAAAAGGCCTGGCGGAGGAAGCGCCCGTTCGGGCCTAAATGCGTGATAAATTCAGCTAACGGAGCCGTATTGGTGAGATTACAGCGCCCTTTGCCGGTGATGCGCAGCTTGCGCCCCAGGCGGTTCATCTTTTCGAGAAGGAGCGTTTCAGCCCCCAGTTCAGCGGCCTGCCCGGCGGCCATCAAACCGGCCGGGCCTCCTCCTACGACGATTATATTGCGTTTTGTCATTGATTAAAGACGGCTTACTTTATTCCTTGCGGCTTGAAAATGGATGGAATCAGGATAATCTTTTATGATCCTAACATAATGGGTCAAGGCGGTAGCGGGATCTCCCATTGCTTCGTAAATTCTTCCTAAGTTAAAATGCGCAGTAGCTTTTAAGATGCCATTTTCCAGGTCGATGATCTTTAAGAAATATTCGGATGCTGCTTTGTAGTCCTTTTTCTCTTCGTAACAGTACCCGATGCCGTTTAGGACAAAGGCCTTCATTGAGGGGTCGTCTTGATAAGCTTCCAACGCTTTCAGATAAAGCTCGATTGCCTCGTCGTAATTAGCCTTTTCATAGTGGTGGTCGCCATACACAACAAAGGTAAGCCGGCCCGCTTCTGTATTCGGATATCTTTTAATGATCTCATCAAAGTCATTAATTCGTATTTGATCTTTCGTGTTAGGTTCTGTTCCGATTTCCGGCATTTGACTGGTCATCAACCCCTGCTCAAACAGGTCATAGGCTTTGTCTTGGGACTGATGTGCAAAATATTGAACTCCAAAAACCACCAATCCAACAGTGATGATACCTGCCAGACCTCCATACAGCTTTTTTTTGTTTTGTTCCACAAACTCTGATACCCGCAACAAGAGCGGAACAAACTCCTCCTGTTCGGCGAGTAGCGCTTTTCTTGCAATTCGTTCTTTTTTGGACATAGTATTAACCTCTGCTATAGTGCTATAGAATAAAAACTTTATTTATAGCACAATCATTTATATGGTGCCAATGTAAAAAAGCGATAATTTGGCGGGGTTTGACAAGACTCTCATTTATCATTGATCATTTCACATTTGTCATCTGTCATTTTTTTAATGGTAAATGACAGATGATAAGATCAAAATAGGCTCATCAGGGACTTTGTACGAAGTCATCAAACTTGTTTGTTATCAATGAATCTGTTTTGTGTTATCTATTGGGCATGCATTTTCAGAAACAATATATTGAAGTAGCGGTTTCCCTTCCTATAGCAAAGACCTTTCATTACGAGGTTCCGGAACCCTTTCAAGATCGCATTGAGATAGGCCACAGGGTGTGGGTGCCTTTTGGCAGCCAACAGGTCACGGGGTATGTGATCGATTTTTCGGACACCCCTTGTGACACCGCCATAAAGAAGATTTTGGATGTCTTAGATGACACCCCGCTTTTCCACGGTGGCATGGTATCCTTTTACCGATGGATCGCGCAATACTATATCCATCCCATTGGCGAGGTAATCAAAGGTGGCCTCCCCGGAGGGATCAATGCCGCTGCCGTTCATATGGTTTCTCTTACAGACAAAGGGAGGGGCGCCCTGAAGGGCGGGGGCGGAAATTATGTTGAATTAAGGGTCCTTGAACTGCTTAAAGAACATGGTACGCTTACGTTGAAAGGCTTGAACCAGCGTATGGGACAGTATGTGCCCCGTTCTCTTATTTACAGCATGGTTCGATCCGGATCAATTGACCTTCTTCAAAAGATAAAGCCCGGCAGAATTTCTCCCAAGTGGGAATGGTGTGTTGCGCCGGTAGAGAGTGGGGAGATTCCGGGCCGTTTTTCTCAAGTACGCCGGAAGTTGCTTGAGGCAATAAGGGCAAAAGATGAAATTTCTCTTAAGGCGCTCAAAGAGGTTGTCCCCACGGCAGGCCGGCTGGTTCGGCTAATGGCTGAAGACGGGCTTGTGCAGATGGTCAAGCGCCCTGTATATCGCGACCCCTTTGGTGAACCGATTGAAGGGGATACCTCTGCGCCGGAATTGACGCCTGAACAGGCAAGAGCGTTATCCGCAATAAAAAGCGCTCTTGAAAGAGGAGGGTTTGAAACCTGGCTCCTCCACGGTGTTACCGGAAGCGGAAAGACAGAGGTATATATGCGGGCAGTAGAAGATGTTCTGAAGGTGGGAAAAGAGGCCTTAGTGCTGGTCCCGGAGATTGCACTGATTTCCCAGACCGAAAGACGTTTCCGCGCCCGGTTCGGAGATCGTGTCGCGCTGTTGCACAGCGGGTTGACCGATGGGGAACGTTATGATCAGTGGATGCGTATACGTAAAAAAGAGGCCGGTGTGGTTATCGGCGCCCGTTCCGCGGTCTTTGCGCCTTTTGAAAATTTAGGACTGGTTGTTGTGGATGAAGAGCACGACGATTCTTACAAGCAGGAGTCCGGCTTGCGGTACAACGGGCGAGATCTCGCAATCGTGCGGGCAAAAATTGCCGGGGCCGTGGCTATACTCGGGTCCGCCACCCCTTCCCTGTCATCATATTATAACAGCCTCACAGGAAAGTCTCAAAGGCTTATCCTTTCAAAGCGGGTCCGTGAGCAGACGTTGCCTGAGGTTACAGTGGTCGACCTCCGGAAGGAGGAAGGGCACCGCGGTAAGATGTGGTTTTTAACCCGTGAACTTAAAAAGGCGATTAAAACGACCCTTGACCGGGGTGAACAGGTTCTGTTGTTTCTAAACCGGCGCGGGTATGCCTCCTTCCCAATGTGTGCTAAATGCGGGAGAGCGATCCGGTGCAAAAATTGTGATGTAGCTCTTACCTTCCACCAGGGTGCAAATGCCTTTCGCTGTCATTATTGTGGATTTTCACGATCCGGCGTTTTTGTCTGCGAAGGGTGCGGATCTGACAAAACAATCCTGCTGGGCCTTGGGACCGAAAAAGTGGAAGCTGCTATTAAAGAGTTGTTTCCGGAGGCCCGGACGGCCCGTATGGATCGTGATACCACATCGAAAAAAGGGGCGCTTCTGAAGCAGTTAAAAGCGCTTCGTAAAGGCACTGTGGATATACTTGTTGGGACCCAGATGGTCGCCAAAGGACATGATTTCCCAGGTATCACGCTGGTGGGGATTGTATGCGCGGACCTTTCTCTTAACTTTCCGGATTTCAGGGCGGCGGAACGGACGTTTCAGATCCTTTCACAGGTGGCGGGGAGGGCGGGACGCGGTGATCGACCCGGGAAGGTGATACTGCAAACCTATAACCCGGAACATTTTTGTATACTCACCGCCAGGGATCAGGACTGCGAAGCATTTTACAAAAAAGAGATGCCGTTCAGGGAAGCGCTTGGGTATCCCCCGGTTTCCCGACTTGTCCAATTGATTATTCTGGGAGGCGATCGGAAAAAGACATTTGCGGCAGCGCAGGTGATCGGGAGGATCTGTAAATATTTGCAGGCAGGAGACGATACATGTCTTAGGGCCTGTTGCAGCCCCAATTTCCCGGCTTCAGAAAAAATACCGTTGTCAGCTTCTTCTCAAAGGATTGAGGGCCGGCTCGCTCCATGCGTTGGTTACGAGATTGATGAAAGACTCAGAAAAGAGCGTCCGGGAAGCAAGAGTGAAAGTGATCGTGGATGTTGATCCTGTCTCTATGTTATAATAAGTGAGCCAGTTTCAAAATTGAACATTTTGAAACTGGCTCAAGTAACTAACATTAAAAATTCACAAAATTCTCCTCTGTTTCATCGGTCTTATCGGGTGTGCTTTCGGGTAAGCTTACTGGTGCGCTTTCCGATTTTTGTGGGGGAGGTGATATAGCCGGCGTAAAATCATTGTCTGTTACCGTTGTATCACGGTATATTTTTGTTTCATTGATTTTGAATGCTGATACAACATCAGACATATTCGCTGACTGTGCGGCATTCTTTTGAGTGGCCTTGTCCATTTCTAAGGTAGCCGTATTGATCTCATCAAGCCCTCTGGATTGTTCGGCAGATGCTACAATCACCTCTTTAATCAAGGTGGACATTTTTTCAATGCTTGATTCAACTTTTTTAAATTCTTCGTTCGCCCCTTTTCCAAGACCGGATGCTTGCTCGATTTTTTGTGTAATATCGCCGATTAGAGCTTCTGTGTTGTTCGATGCCTCCGCAGACCGCATAGCCAGACGTCGCACTTCATCGGCCACAACGGCGAAACCAGCTCCTGCCTCGCCGGCCCGTGCCGCTTCCACGGCAGCGTTGAGCGAAAGAAGGTTGGTCTGAAAGGCGATCTCCTGTATCGATTTTATGATCTTTCCGATATCCTTGCTTGCCGATGATGTGGCTGTCATGGCGCTATCGAGGGATTGCATTGATTGGTCGGCCTTTTTTAGGAAGTCATTAGTCTTTTCCATATGATCTTCCGTGAGACCTGCATTTTGCGAATTCTGTTTGGTCATGGCGGACACCTCTTCCACCGATGCCGAGATTTCTTCTGCTGTGCTGGCCTGTTCATTGGCGCCTGAACTGACGACCTCTGACATGTTCTTGACATCACTGATCATGTCGTGAAATTTTTCCATAAACGCGTTATAGCACCTGGCGAGGTTTCCGATCTCATCAGAGGAATGATGATCAACCCGCTGAGTCAAATCCCCTTCCTTTGCGAGTTCAAAGGATTTTGTTAAAGCATCGACCGGACTTACCATTTTTTTGACAAAGAGGGTCGCTGTAAAAAGGACTATGACCAAGAGAATACCCGATAGGATCACGGTCTTGATCCGGATTTTTTTGACGTAAGAAAACATTTCTGATTCATCAACAGAAAAGACAACCTTCCAATTATTCCCCTGATAATCGCGATACCCTTTTTCAGACGCAAAACCGGCCAACCTTTCGGAATCCTCAAAGTCAAAAATGACAGTTCCTGCGGTTTCCGCGCGCAGAGCCTTGGAAAGGGTCTCGATTTTCATGTGGCTGCGAAGCTCTTTGCCGATCCATTGAGAATCGGAATGGACGATTACGGTATTCCCGTTTTCTTCAATCAATGAGGAACATCCGGTTTTTCTCGTCTTGAAGGACAAAATAATATCTTTTAAGCTATCATAATTGATATAAGCGTGAAATATGCTGATCACGGTACCACTGACAATATCTTTTATGGGTACGATAAATGAATACATATAGCGGCCCTTGTCAAAGGCCCCAAGTGAGGCGAACTCTCCATTTGCTGCTGTTTTAAACCCCGCACTATTCACCAGTTCTGCATGATTACTAATTTCAAAATCATCTTTATTGGCGAAAGCGGATACCTCACCATTTAAGTCGAGGAGATAGATGGCGGAATAGTCGCCGCTTGTGGCAATCAGACGATTAAGACAAATATCGGCCGAATCAAAAAGGCCATACGATATGGAATCCTGGATGTCGGACAACTCAGTCCATGCTACGAGTTCTTTTTGACGTTCGTATAGATAGCGGTCTAACTTGTCTGCCGTACTAATAGCCGTAGCCTGCAAATCTTGTTGCGCGGTGGCAATAATCTCTTTTTTGGTCCATGAAAAGAGGAGTTCGGTAGCGAGGAAGAGCGGACCAAGAGAGAGAAGTAAAATGATCAGCATGAGTTTGGTCCTGATTGTTGTAAAAATTTTTAATACCATTTTTAACCTCCCTTAACCAGAGAACAACCGCAAATGCTACAAAATCTGGCTGGCAGACAGTTAGTGGTTTTTAAATAATCGCACGGGAGGAGGCGCCTCAAGCGCCTCCTCACAGCTTTGGGTTATCGTGCAAGCGGAAGCCGGGCCGCTTTCCATGTCTTGTACCCCCCCTTGATGGTTTTTACATTTTTGTATCCCATTTCTTTGAGGGTCTGTGTCGCAAGCAAACATCTTCCCCCCATCTTGCAAATAGTGATGATAGGGGTGTCGAGTGTGGGCATACGCCCCTTGTTGATGTCCGGGTAAATGTCATTTTTCTTAATCTTAAATTCGAGAAGCCCTCGCGGGATCAGGATAGAGCCTTTGATATGACCTGTTGAATATTCATTCGGCTCCCTGACATCGATGACTATAACTGCCGGATTTGATTTGATCATCTGCGCGGCTGCCTGTGGAGATATGATGCTTTCTGATCCTACAAACGCTCTTGCCTCATTTAAATAATCTTTTAAATCTTTTGCGTTAACCGTGTTTGATACACAAAATACACAAAAACTTGCCGTCAACAATATGACGACCATACAACTAAGCGCTCTCATTTTCTTGTTCATTTTTCCCTCCCTCAATAAAATTGATTATTAATAAAGTTAACAGCTATCCTTCTTGTTTTTTTATTAAGGTCGGATAGATTATAAAATCCTTTAAAAAAATTGAGCAATTAATAACTTTTTTTGCCTGTTTTTCCGGGTACAGGGCGCAGAGAAAATAGACGAACAATCAGCCAGGTCCCTGCAACTAAATACACGCTATGCACATATAATCGGAATTTGCGGAAAATTCTTTAGGAAAATAAGAAGATAACTTGAGGAAGTGATTTTATCGTTTGTTTATCAGCCTATCAAGAGGGATCTGCCGGTCATCTCTTTTGGCTGGGGCATTTCCATAAGGTGAAGCATGGTAGGCGCAATATCGCACAGAGCCCCTTCGTTCAATTTTGCTTCTGCGCGTGTGTCGTCTACCAGGATAAATGGGACTGGATTAAGCGTGTGCGCTGTATGAGGGCTACCGTCTTTTTGCATTATCTGCTCGGCATTGCCGTGGTCTGCCGTAATCAAAGCGATTCCCCCTCTTTTGAGAACTGTGGGGACTATCCCGGCAATACATTCATCCACTGTCTCGCATGCCTTAACAGCGGCGGACAACACCCCTGTGTGACCGACCATGTCGAGATTGGCAAGGTTGAGGATGATGACATCATATTGGTCTGATTCGATACGCTTTATGACCTCATCAGTTACTTCATAGGCGCTCATCTGGGGCTTTTGATCATAGGTTCGCACTTCCTTTGGAGAAGGGATGAGACACCGATCTTCTAATGGGAAAGGTGTTTCTTCGCCGCCGTTGAAAAAATAGGTGACATGGGCATATTTTTCCGTTTCCGCGATCCTAAGTTGGCGGAGTTTTGCCTTGCTTACGATTTCGCCAAATATATTGACGAGATGTTCCGGAGGGAATGCGACCGGGAAGGTGAATCGCTCCTCATAAAGAGTCATGGATACATAGTCGGCAAGTTTTGGTCTGGGGTTTGCCGGAAACTCGTCAAAATTCGGATCTGTAAACGCACGGCTGAGTTCGCGCGCACGGTCTGCCCGGAAATTGAAAAAGATTATCCCGTCCTGATCACGAACAGTGGCGGCAGGGTTGCCTGATGTGTCAGTAATGATTGTGGGTTCGATGAATTCATCTGTCTCCCCCCGTTTATAGGCCGCGCTGACCGCGGTAATCGGATCCGGAGCCGGAATGCCGGTTCCGGATGTCAGCATTTTGTATGCCTTTTCAACCCTGTTCCATCGTTTGTCCCGGTCCATGGCATAGAACCTGCCGCAGACAGTGGCGATTTTGCCTATTCCCTGACGATCCAGTTCTTTTTGCAAGGTGCGGATGTAATCGATACCACTGTGTGGGGGAGTGTCTCTGCCATCTGTGAAACAGTGAACGTAGATATTGTGCAGGTCAGTGCGTTTGGCCAGTTCAATAAGCGCAAAGATGTGGTCCATGTGACTGTGTACGCCTCCGTCTGAGACCAAACCCATAATATGGAGTGCGGAGTTGTTCTCTTTGACCTTTGAGATCACCTGTCCAAATGTCTTGTTCTCAAAAAACTCTCCGCTTCGAATGGCGCGGTTGATCTTGGTAATGCCCTGGTAAACCACTCTGCCGGCGCCGATGTTAAGGTGTCCGACCTCGGAATTACCCATAATCCCTTCCGGAAGGCCTACAGCTTCTCCGAATGTTGCCAGACGTGTGGAAGGATAAGTCTTGAAAAGTTTGTCCTGAAAAGGGGTGCGGGCCTGAAAGATAGCATTGCCTTCTCCCGGCGGCGCAATGCCCCATCCGTCCAGTATGCATAACATTATTGGTCTGCGGGTAAGCATGAAAATTTATCCTCCTTGGAGCCCTCCCCTCCCGTCCAATGTTGTTGACTTAAGCACATTTCGTTTTGAACCGCAGAATTTCGAACAAGGAATAACGAATATCGAAGTAATGGAAAACCTCATTAGACTTCATAATTCAACATTCCTTGTTCAATATTCATTATTCAATAACAATCGTGAATTTCCTTAAGTCAACAGTATTGCCC
>JAFDAE010000564.1 GCA_019314005.1 Deltaproteobacteria bacterium
AACATCCGTCAATGGCCTTCACACAATATGCTATTATCTTCTTGTGAATGTCCAACCCAATGTAGTAATATCTTCCCATGGAACCCTCCTTGTGGTTTATTTCTGGGCGAGTTCCTCTCGACCCAGCAGCTTACATTTAAGCATTGTGAACCGCTTGGAGGTTTCCTTCAATCTTTATTACTTATGCATTCAAACACCATACACATTTCTCAAGAACAGATTAGAATGTTTATTTGCAATGCTATAATGCTGGTGAAAAATAAGCATCTAATGTTTTTAGATATTCATTTATTAGCGTCATTACTGAAATCAAATCAAAAATTAAAAACAGCTTTATTATCTTTGCGATTCAGATTTTTTATCCTGTCGATGCCGGTTGAACCTGTGAAGGGGTTGGATCGCACGCTTAACAATATCAGGCAAAATGTTAAGCAATTTTGAAAACGGGACAGGGATTACCTTAAAAAGGGGGTGGTTCCTGTGTTTTTTTGATTGACAATTTAACATTATTATAGTATCTAAAATGTTAAATAACACAACACATCAATTAAACCAAAAAGAAGGTGATGAACGGCAGTGACGTGGCAGTGCCAAGAATAAAAAATAACTAGAGTTTACTGAAAAAGTCATAATTCACCAATTCACGATCATGTTGCCCGTGAGAGGTTTATATCACGCAATAGAGCCCACACCATTAATAAGACCTAAGCGATGCCGGATGATGAGATGACGGCGCAGTGATACAGAAAATCGCTGGACAGCTTCGTAAAGAGGCGTGACGAAACACAACCACGGCACAAAAAGAAGCGAAGAAAGTGCTGTCTTCAGCAGCTTCTCCAGATTCATGACCAGGATGTTCAGGGCTATCACTGTGGCACTGGTGTCCGCCAGTTTTGCCATGATGCGGCCGAGACTGAATCGTCGTTTGCCTTGACCAAACTTCCCTTCTACGGGGATACGATCCAATTCGTCCTGTCGAGTCAGGCGTCGTGCCGCTTTCAGTTCTGCATGATTCTCAGGCGTTGCTTTCCGTGGCCGACCCAAGGGCGGACCGGACAACCGTATCCCGTGCTTGCGGCAATACTTCCGGTTTTCACGATTCCGGTAAATCTTGTCGACATGTACCGATTCCGGGTACATATCGAATCGTTTATGATATTTCTTAATGATTTCAATAAGATCTATGCCTTCATTGAAGTTGTTCCAACTGATCCGTTCGGTAAAGGCATATCCATGGACAAGACTGATAGAAACCTTGGCCCCAAACTCGGTATCCGCTACGACCTTGCCACGCTTGATCGGACGGATATGAGGCTGGGAGATACTGATAATCCGATCGTCGATGCGGTGGGTCTTGCTTTCATACATGGCCTTCTGCTGACGGTAGACTTCATTGATTACCAGAAGGTCGCGATACTGACGGGGAGGAAGTACCGTAAGCGATACATGACCGGTCAGTGTATCAATATGTCCCAGGTCCCGACGGAGGAACCGCAGTTGTTGACCGATCGCTTTCCGGAGGAACCGCAGTTGTTGACCGATCGCTTTCCTTACTTTCTTTCGACCGGGCCGTTTGCTGCGAGCCACGGCCAGGTAGCGTTTACGGGCCTTCTTCCGATAGGTCCGCGGCTTGGGCGCGCCGTCCGTACGGGCGGCATGGAGGACGTCGATGATTTTCTCCGCTTTCTCTCTGGCTTTGTTCAGCAGGTTCAGGTCGGTGGGATAGGCAACGTCCGCCGGCGTGCAGGTGGCGTCAACGAGCAGCTTACCCTGATTCTTTGTCTTTTCTTGCGGCTGTTCCGGTTCATTCTCCTGGCTGGAACAGATATCATTCGGGGGAGTATTATCGGTGGAACGGGGAGCATCGTTTTCCTTCAGCTTTTCTCGAACCCGGGCAACGGCAATCGCCTCGTTGATCCGATCAACCGCCTCGGCAGAAAAGCGCTTGCGAAAATAGACCATCTGTGACGAGTCAAAGGGCACTTCCTTCTGAAATTCCTTCAATCCAATGAAGTGCTGAAGATAGGGGTTCTCCGTGATCTGAGCCACCGTCTCTTCATCGCTCAGTCCCAACCGTTCCTTGATCAGCAATGACCCGAAGGCCATGCGGGCTGAATGAGCCGGGGCTCCAAAGTCGCTCCGCAGCTTCGATACGTAAATATCCTCCACCAGTTCCCAGGGGATCTGCTCGGATAATTTGATCCACCGGTTGTCTCCTCGAAGGTGACCACCGAAAGGCAGGAAGAAATCCTCAAATGAAAGTTGTTTCACATTGTGTCGATACATTGCGCCATCCATGTGCACGGTTTTTGGCCCCCATAGATCATTTTCTGGGTACCAATTGCCTCACAATATACACGCAACCTGTTGTATTGTCAAGATATTTTACTTTTTCAGGAGACTCTAAATATACCCATCTCACTGCTGCAACGCAAAACAACTCCTACCATACAATAAACAAGATAATGAACGGCTTTGATATAAGCTGGGGAGGAGTAAAATGATTTTACTTTCCTCAATTATTGAAAAGTTTGAAGAGAGATTTTTCGACAAATATAAGACCGCCGTCTTGCCAAGTCATAAAAAAGCGCTGCTGGA
>JAFDAE010000565.1 GCA_019314005.1 Deltaproteobacteria bacterium
GTAGCCGCTGATAATATAAATAAAGCTCTTGAGGACTTAGAAGATGGAAGACCAGAAGAAAAGTCTAGCTAATTTAGGTAAGAAGAGCTTTTACTTTTTTGCCCGGGGAATTCTCAGCAAGGATTACATGGTGCCACAGGTGCATAAGCCAATGTGTGCATTTATGCAGGACGAAGCAATTAGACGGAAGATTATAGTCTTACCTCGGTCATTTCTAAAGAGCACCCTTGGATGTATAGCCCTTCCATTATGGCTAGGTATACAAAACCCGGACATTCGAATATTGATTGTATGTAATATAATTGAAAATGCAATGAACCATCTCCGTCAGATTAAAGCCGTTGTTGAGACTAATGATATGTTCCGGGCACTCTACCGAGAAGTAATTCCTGACCCTCGAAAGGTTCGGTGGAGCGACCAGCATGTAGATTTGAAACGCCCCACACAATGGGGTGAAAGTACTTTTAATGCCGCCGGACTTGGTGGGAACATAGTATCGACACATTACGATTACATTATAATGGATGACATCTTGACTGGTAAGAAAGACTCCGTGACGAAAGAAGAATTGATGCCATCACAATTAGAAATTGAGCGTGCCATTCGATTATATAGTAAATGAAGACCAAACGTTTAAGCTATACACACAGAATATATATAAAAACGGCGGGTATAAGATGAGGGCAAGAGGCACAGAGCCTATATATCCGGAACGTTTTGATGTGAAGGCATTGGCACTTACAAAGAAACAGCAGGGGAGTTACATCTACGCATCACAATACTTGCTTGAACCACTTCCTGCAGAGAAGATGGTATTTAAGTCACAGTACATTCAGTACTTCTCCCATCTTCCATCGGATGTTCCATATTGGGTGTTTACGTATGTCGACCCAGCAATATCGAGTAAGAAGGATGCGTGCAACACCGCCATTATAACTATCGCTCGGACGGCTGACAATCGCATCTTTGTAATAGATTCTATACGAGAGCGCGGTGTCAGACCTAGCAAACTCTTGGATATGATTTTTTCTGTCCATCGAAAGTTTAAACCCATGCATGTAGGTATTGAAAGCGTAGCTTATCAGGACTCAATAGGAATGAACTTACAAGATAAAATGAAAAGAGATAATTACTTCTTTTCGATTAAAGCAGACACACCGAAGAATACGGATAGCAAAGATAACAGAATAAGAGGTATGCAACCACGATTTGAAGCAATGGGTGTTTGGATAAAGAAGTGGATGAGTGGATTAGAGTCATGCTGGTGCTATTAAGATTTCGATGGAGCCGCCGAAGGAAGTCAAAGCAGTCAAAACAGGGTGGACAATGCAAAAGGTGCTTGATGAACTTCGTAACAAACACGGTTATAACTTACCATTTTCACAACAGTTGGCTGGAGTAGAGGCACCAAAGGATAGGATAATTAATTAAAGAAAGGGGAAATAATATGAGCTTTGAAGAACTTTTGAAGAAAAAGGCACATATGTTAAAAGAATTTCTTATGGAAGATGTGGAAGTTAAAGTAACTGGGGAGAGCAATGATAGATATGACTTAGACCTCATAATTGATATGGACGGCTTCTATCTTAAAACATCTTTCATAGCTTATAGAAAAGATGTTGATAAATGGAAGAGAGAACACAATTATAAGAGTGATTAATTAATTCACTAAGTCAAATTCAATTTTTGAAAATGAGAATGTATCTGGATAATTATACAGTCGACCCATAATTGGGAAGTCACATTAGGAGGTGGGCGGTGGCTAAGCAAAAAGGAGAAAATTATGAAAGTAATAACAAAGGAAAGAACAAAACTTACCCGGGAAGTAGAAGATGTATGTTGTGGCGCAATGGAAGATATGATAGAGTGTGGAGATATTATATTTGACGAAGTAGGGCATTTTTGTTGGGGGCAATTTACTATTTGGTATTGCCCATTTTGTGGTAAAAAAATGGAATCGGAGGAACAAATATGAAAAAGGGAGACCCAGGAGTAGAACTAGCAGTAGGTACTACTATAATTTCCACAGCTCAGTGTGGCGTAGTCTCAATTATATTGACTGGCGACAGTACAAATGCTGCAAGTATCAAATTATATGATCATGCAGTTTCTGCAACAGGCTCAGTTATTAGAGCACTGGCAATAAAGACTGAGGCATATGCAGTATACTGTCCATGTAAACCAGACGCCTTTATGAATGGCGTAGTTGCAGTTGTTGCTGGCACAGGTGCAAAAGGTTACGTATCGGTTGAACCATAAAAGAAGTTCCCAAAAGATAAGATGGCACAAAAAGACGAAATCCCCCATAAGCAGGTATTCAATAACCAAGGGGGTTTTCCCAGAAGACCATCAAAATCTGAAAGGAAAGGAGGACCACGATGCCTAATAGAGATGGAAAAGGACCTCGTAAGAGAAGCCCCAGACCAAGTAGACCTAAGGGTGGATTGAAAAAAGGTAAGTGTAAATAGGAGGACGTTATGTTTAAATGGCTGGAGAGAAAATTAGTGATGTGGTTTTTAGATAAAATACTGAAACCTATTGTTAAGTTTATATATCCACATTAGGAGGTTGCTATGCCTTTAAAAAAGGGAACTAGTAAAGCTACTATATCAAAGAACATAGAACATTGTGTATCGCTATGGAAAAAGACTGGCAAAGTAAGTGGTAAGACTGTGGGTAAAGATAAAGCTATGAGTATGTGTGCTGCAATGTCTTACAAAAGTGCAAAAAAAGGCGCAGTTGGTAAATCACTTGCTGATAAGTTGAGGAAGGCTAAATGAAAGAAACAGTAGAAGAACGATTAGAAGAATGGAAGCGTAAGATTAAGTTAGGTATTCTGTACCAATCACAATATGGGCACTCAGCTAAGTGGCCTGTATTTGAACGTTACTTTGAAGGTAACTGGGGACAAGGTGTACTTCCGGTAAATCTTATATTTGCTTTTGGTAAATCACTTCTTCCTCATGTATATAATCGTAATCCACGTGCTACCCTCACATCTCGGAAGCCAGGGCGGATGCTTCAGACAAAAGCTACAGAAGGAGTATTAAATTGGCTAGTTTCTGAGACTGAAGTGAAGAAGCAGATTAAGCGCCAATGTCAAGACTC
>JAFDAE010000566.1 GCA_019314005.1 Deltaproteobacteria bacterium
ACCACTGCCCGGAGATGTTGCTGCGATGAGGATCGCTTGCATCCCGGCGATTGATCCATTACCGCCGCTGGTTTCCAGGGCTGCTATTAGTGAGAAGTAGCCTGTTCCACTCGGCGAAACAGTCCCGCCAAGTGCGTCATTTCTGGAGTAACTGACGAACGCAAGTTGTGTGATTAGGCCAGTTTCCGTTGGTTCCTGACCAGGGTCAGTAAAGAGATCCCATGAGATGGTATTGTTGACTGAGTGCTTCCCACTGTTCTGGAATACACCAGTCACAACAGGGACCACCGGAGAAGTTCCCGAGGTTACTTGCGTGACATTCCGTGCTTTGCCACCGAAGTTGCCTTGGTCGATGAGATCAAACTGAATCCTTGGACTACTCGCTGAAGTAGTGCTAGTAAGAGTTGGACCTGCTGCTTCTGTTGTAGGGATCCCGTTACTGTCTTTTCCTCCCATAAGAGCAACGACAAGCAGGTCACCGTTTTGAGGAGTAGAGGCAAATGCGATGTTTCCGTTTGGGGAAGCAGTTCCTATATCGAATTCAACTCTGGTGATTGCCATCAGGTATAGTCAATCTTGATATAGACTCTCCCTGGCTCTTCCATGTCCTCAACAACAAACTGCACAACTTCACCCACTGCAACTGAGACTGGGGATGTGAGGTTTTGGCGAGTGAATGTGTTCCCGGCTCCGAAGGTAACATCGCTCAACGATGGTGGGGAACCCTCAACATAACCGAAGTTCACCACTGACATGGTTGAGTTGAACTTCCTCACAGTGTAATCACCCTTGGAGTCTCTTGGATCAGTCGTCACATAAGGATGACCAGTTGTCCCGTTTGCATTCCGCAATGAGGAGTTTGTTTCCCATTTATGTGCGAGGTATCCCTCCAGTAATTGTCTTCGAGTTGTTCCCATCGTATCAATCGACTCGTTGTAAACTAGAAGTTCGTTGATCTGAAAGGTTCCACTACCCTGGTCACCATCTGTGGTATTCGCCTTGTTTATGAAGTTGAAATTGAATGCGCTGGTGAAGGTGGATGTGTCTTCTAGTAGTTCGATACCATTCTCGTAGTCCCAAACCGTTCCGCTTGTGTTGTGAGATAGCATTCTGATTGTGTGTTGTTGTCGATTCCCCATACAGATAGAAGATCTGCTCTTGATGGGTTCGTGCCTCCGAATAGATACGCTTCTCTTGAAGAGTTCTTGGTGACTGCTTTGAATGCAACAAAGATGGTGAACTGGTCCGATGATGCGAAGTGGAAATATGCGGATGGTATTGTCGCAATTTCACCCTCATCGAAAAGCATCGTTGGTCGTGCTGTTTGACCTGTTCCGTTTATCAAGTACGATGGCTTCGTTGCACCAGCACCTCCACTGACTGAGTTTGTTGGATTGTACCAAGACCTCCATCTGGCGACATCTGTGCCGCTGGACACATCACCGAAGGTGTTTGGTTTATCCGCAAGCAAAGCAAAAGTCAGAGAGTCTCCGAAGATGTCCGTCTTCAGTTGATCCAGCGTCATGTTCATCGTCAGGGGAGAATCGTTCTCCTTGATTATGAATACTCTGTTGATTGTGTGTGCAGTGCTTGAGTAGTACGAAGCAGTAGCAGGGTAGCCATCTACAGGGTGTGCCGTGACCGTATCAAAAGTCAGTGTTCTGAACGCCATCGGGACTCCCTAAAAAGGGAGGGACGGCAGCCCGAACTAAACCGTCCCTCCCAGCGACAGAAAGGTCTAGGTTAAGAAGCAGTGATCGTAATCGTCCATGTTACGGATAGCGTATCGTTAGTAGACATAGTAATCCGTGTCATGCCCAGATCACCTGTCAACGCAACACCTGATGCATTACACGCTCTAGCAGCAAAGGCCGACCCAGCAGCGCCACTGGTGACATTCACCAACGCAATGCAATCAATCTCCGTAATCGCACCCGTTGCTTTGACGACCAATGCTGCACCGTTATTCGTAACAATCGACCTACTCGGTGCGGACCCGGCAATCGCTTCCCCAGTAAACACATCGTTCCCCGCACTTCCTGCAACATCGGCACCCTCGAACAAGGCTCCGGGTGTCGTGTCAAAGAACGCATCGCCAACAACATCGGCTGTGATATTCGTGGTAATTGGTATAATGTCGTTGCCAGCACCAAATGTGAAATCATCTCCAGCGACCAGTACCGGATTGCTTGCAGAGAACGCAATCCCCATTTTAGTTGGATCCAAGGCACCAGTTACAGCAATGGAAGTAAAGTTGCTAATCATCGCATCGAGACCTTTTTGCAAGATCGCATTGGGACCAGAATGATCTGTGACAACTCCTGTTTCCGCACAAGTATGCAGAAGATCGACCCACCCAGAAATAGAAAAGGACGATCCCATTGCTGGATTACGTCCAACCGAAAGGCCGAGACTATCCCCGGCAGAAGAACTGTTACTCATTTTATTGCTCCGTAACTTTGATCTTCCCGTCGAGGAAGACTACGGCTTCACCCTGTGACACCGTAAGTGTTGTTGTTATTTCGTT
>JAFDAE010000168.1 GCA_019314005.1 Deltaproteobacteria bacterium
CTGTATTTCTTCGATCGTTTTATAGCGTGCGGGCACGCGGATAAAATAGTCTTTGTACCCCGTTTTGATGCTCCCTGCCGGAATGTTGAGGTTTTCCATGGCAAGGACCTGATTTACCTGTTGCATGGATAGACGGAAACCCTCTATTTTTTTCATATCGAAGCATACATTAATACGTCGTCTCAGCCCGCCGTAAGCTACAATCGCCCCTACACCGGGAACCCGCTTCAATTCATCCGAAATCTTTTTATCCACAAGGTGATAAAGTCTCGGCCAGGTCTTTTCTCCCGTTATGGTTACAGCCATAATCGGCATTGTGGAACTGCTGAATTTAAAGAGCATGGGAGGGTCCGCATCTCCCGGAAGATCCCGTTTGGTAAGCTCCAGTTTGTCCCGTATATCGTTGGTAGCCACATTTAAATTTGTGCCCCAGTCAAATTTACAGGAAACAACAGACAGGTTGTCCAGCGACTTGGAAGTAAGAGTATCCAGGTTGTTTACAGAATTGACCTGGTTCTCAATAACATCAGTTACTTCTGACTCCACATCGGAAGCGCTGGCGCCGGGCCAGACGGTAAGAATGGAAACTACGGGAGGTTCAATGTCCGGAAGGAGGTCGATATTTAGTTTGGTAACAGAAACCACTCCGAGGAGAATAATTGCACAGAAGAGCATCAGGGCGGCAACGGGTTGCTTAACCGAAAATTCAGGAAGTTTCATTTACGAAGCTCCCCCTGTCACCGGACTTACCACAACGACGGAAACACCATCTTTCAGTCTGTTCTGTCCTTTTACTACCACCCTTTCACCCTCTGTAAGTCCATTAGTTACCTCCACATAATTTCCCTGGGTAAAACCGGTCTCTACATTTTTCAAAACCGCTTTATCCTTCTGCACAACATAGACATAATAGCTTCCTGTACCCGGCAGCCTGTTCAAGGCATCCCTGTTAACGACAAGAGCGCTCCTTTCCCCAAGATACAATTTGACGTGGGCAAACATACCGGGACGGAGAAGTTGATCTTTGCTCGGAATGCGAATCTCAATTTCTCCCGTTCTGGTCGCTGGATCGAGAGTTGGGTTTATAATAGACACTCCTCCTTTAAAAACCCTGTCGGGGAAGGCATCAACTGTAATTTCGCATTCCATGCCCCTCCTGACGTGTGGAAAGTCCTTTTCCGTAACTGTGGTAAAAATCTTCACCTCTTTTTCCGAAGAAATTCTAATGATGGGCTGGGCAACGGAAGACATGTTCCCCCTGTCCACATAACGGGCGGATACATATCCACTGATCGGGGCATAAATCCTGTGATTTTTGTACAGGATTTCAAGCTGCTGCAGTACGGCTTCCGATCTTCTTACCTGTGCTTTTGCGGCTTTTCTCCGGGATTTTATGTGATCCAGTTTCTGCCTTGCCAGAGCCTTTTCTCTGTAAAGATTTTCAAGACGGATACAGTCTTTTTCTATGACGTCCAGATTTGTCTTTGCCAGTTCAAGCGCTGCTTCGGCTTCTTCAATTTGCGCCTTTATCATCTTATTTTCAAGGGTTGCAATAAGAGCGCCCTTTTTTACGAAATCTCCCCTCTCTACCGGAAGTCTTTCAATTATTTTACCAGGCACCTTGGGGTATACATTGACCTCCAGCATCGGCCTGATATCTCCTGTCTGCTCCAGGATATGCTGCATATTAATGATCTTTGACCCGGCAACCTGAACGGAAATCTTTTCTATCTTTTCAACTTCTGCCTCCTTCTGGCTTATGAATCGCACGTAATTAAAACCAATAAATCCCGTAAAAATCAGGATGAACACAACAGCAATAACGATGCCCTTCTTACCTTTTTTTCCGATTTTGTTTTCCATGAATAATATCTTCTCCCTGTCTGGATTAATTCTTCACCGTCAAATTGTTACCAGGGCCTCTTCCCACCGCTCTTTCCAGCTCGGCCTCTGAAATCATATATCCGTACAATGCGCCGTAATAGTTTGTCTCTGCCTGTGAAAGAAATGTCCTGGCATCCAAGACTTCCGTAGAGGTTGTCATCTGCTGCCGGTACTGTAAATTCGTAATGCGGTAGTTTTCTTTTGCCTGTCCGAGAGACTCTTCAGCCGTGCGGATGTTTTTCCCTGAAACCTGTAAATTCAAAAATGCATTTTTTACCTCAAGCTCGATACTGTCTTTGGCGCCTTTCAATTTTTCAGCAAGCGCCTTTTTTTCATGCAGATATTTTCTTACATCCGCTTTTGTCTTGCCCCACTCAAAAAATTTCCATCTTGCCTGCACTGTGGCGCTTGCGTTATACCTGTTTCCATAGTCATTATTATTTGCCCCTGGATTATCGCCTTGTTGTTCGTAATTTCCAATCAGGGATACTTCCGGGTAATATGAACTCTTTGCAAGCCGGACAGCATTATCCGCGTTTTGCAACGCAATTTGAAAAGCGCGCAATTCAGGCCTGCTCTGTACAGCCTCGCCTGTCAAATCTTTGAGATCATAAGACAGAGGAGTAATATGAGAGATATCCTCGACCTCAGTTTTTTTGTTGAGATCGAGCCTGAGCAGCGTATTGAGAGACGATACCGCCATATCAACTTTCGTTTCAGCTCTCGCTCTGTTCTGAACAGCATTGGCCAGAGCTACCTTTGGCTTCAGGAGATCATTATAGGGTATCATCTCCTGGTCATAAAAAAGCTGTGCATCTCTTACATGCGATTCGAGGTCTTTTACCGCTTCGTCAGCCACTGTAAAGAACTTCTTTGCCAAAAGAATATTAAAGTAAGCAACCTTTACCTGTCTAGTCACATCCAGGATCGCCCGCTTTTTCTCCATCCCCCTCAAGTCTACTCCGAGCTTTGCCATCTCATGTATGGTGGACAGGGCAAAACCGGTAAAAATAGGCTGAACCAGGCTTACATCCCAGTGATAATTATCCTTGTTTCCCATAGGAATCTCATTGCCGCTAAAAACGGTATAAGGTTTTTCCTTGAGATTGGTATAGGAATAGGAAGCGGAAGCTTTGGGAAAGAAGTTGGCTTTTGCACTATTTTTTTCTTCAACAGCCGCTTTCTGTTTTTCTATGGCCTCTCTTATCAGAGTATTATTGGCAAGAGCTGTCTTGATAGCTTTATCTAAAGGTAACGTTAGTTCTCGCTGTGCCATACCACTGGCCGCATTGCTTTCTGCAAGAGCAAGGGGGGACAGCAAAAGAAACGTTACCCATACGGTAAATATAATTTTCGTAAATCTATTCACGGCTGTATTCTCCTCAGGCAATTCTCACGTTGTTAAAGAATATTTCTATTATCGTCTCTACGTTTTTCAGATAAGGATGACGCTTCGGATCCTCCAGCCAGAGGAAGAGAAAGGCGTTGGTCAAACTATCCAATGCCACTGCCAGATAATAGGAATTAAGAAATCCCCTGAAACGTTTTTTCTTTATTCCACTCT
Source organism: Deltaproteobacteria bacterium (assembly GCA_019314005.1). The sequence goes on from JAFDAE010000168.1 coordinate 3,449, forward strand.
CGAAGACTTCAGCGAGTCTATGCAGAAAATCATCGTACATCTTCAGGATATCAGCATCAAGACCGGCCTTGATATTGAAGTTTGCACCACGGGTTTCTGCAAAATAGAGCCTTATCATGGAAGTATTTTTCATAAACATCCTGCCTTTGGCCTTTATGTAGCTATGAATTTTCTCGACCTCATCGCCGGATATATCAATAGCCTCATTCAATACCCTGTGGAATTCTTCAGACTGTTCCTTTATCAGAGCTTTATACAGGTCTTCCTTATTCTCAAAGAATCTGTAGAGGGTGCCGATGGCGAACTCCGCCTTCTCTGCAATCTCGTGCATGGATACATTGTGATATCCCTTGACAGAGAAAAGATCGAGGGCGGTATCGAGTATTTCTTTGCGCTGCCTGAGTCTTTCCCTTTCCCGCCGTGGGATTTTAATGTCTTCCATTGTTGACCTCCATCGATAGTGCCCTCCCCGGACAAATAAATAATATGACGTCATATTATGAATGTGACGTCATATTACATAATTATTTGTGATGATGTCAAAAAAATATTTTCAGATACACTGCAACTTTGCCTCAATAATATGCAGAAAAGCAAAGCGGACGCTCTTAAAGGACATGCTCAAAACACCATTTCTATTGGTGATGGCTGATTTCAGAATGAGAAGGAAAGGCTGATAGAGCCGAAAATCTGGTCGTCTTCCTGATTTTTGAACTCTTTTGTCCGTAAAACGTGCGTATAAGTAAGTTTGAAACGGTGGATGATTAATCCGATTCCCCCTCCAACATCGGCCACAAAATGTTTTTTATCAACGCTGTGGCTGCTGGTAAAGGTGTTTCCGTCCAGAAAAATGTCACGCAGCACCGCGCGTCCATCTAACATTGCAAAAATATACAGGCCGAAGAAGTTATCACGTGAAAGGCGAGGGTCCTGAGCATTCACAGGGTCATTCGACCCGCCTGCCGGGCGTATAATGGACTTCCCAAAATCTCCGGGGATATTCCAGCCCAGGCGTGCCTCCATTCCGGCATTGGCATAGGTATAAACATTTCCCAGAGCCCCACCAAGGTGAGGAATTAAGTCGAAACCCACTCCGCCGGAGACCCCGGCCTGCAAGAAGCGTAATTTTCGCTCATATACAATGGCCAAACCCGGTTCGTTTTTGATTTGATTGTGCCAACCATTGGGCCGTTGTGCCTCCACCAATTCGTGGACCGTCTTTTGTGTTTCTTTTGCGAAAGATGCGGGACCTACCACACCAATCTGGATTTCCATGGAATCCAGCCGGCACTCATTTTTACTGTGAAGACCTATGCCGAAATATGTCCACCCTACATACGGGCGATCATCTTTAATAAGTTCCACACGCTCGATATCCCTTGGTGTGTACATATTCTGGCCAACGGAAAGTGCGACATTACGTTGCAACCCCGGTTCGTTGATAAAGGGCAGTCGACGTACAACGGGCAGGCTCCAGTCAGGCAACCTGCCACTTTCTGCATAACCGGTCAAGTCGGGTGAAACAAACGATAACTTGATGCCGTTGGTATAGTGCCGGTCAGTATACGAAAACAGATCGTTTTCAAAGTAAAAGCTGAATGTTCCCGCTTTTTCCGCTCCTTCTGCAAGCTCCGCCCCAAAGATAACAGTGATGCCCATTATCAGTATTAATATCGCATGTTTCATGTATATCGTTTCAACCCTGTATTCCAGGCATAACGTGGGCTGCCTTGCCGACAGCCTCAAAAGATATGCTACATCCTCCCTGAACGGAGGATCGATATTATAAGCCAT
>JAFDAE010000169.1 GCA_019314005.1 Deltaproteobacteria bacterium
GTTCAAGGTTCAAGGTTCAAGGTTCAGAGGTTCAAGGTTCGGGGTTGGCGAAAGTTAACGAAAGAAAGGTAACCCTGAACGGTGAACTCTGAACCGGTGAACGGTTATATTCTATATAATAACCGGCGTGGGGGTGTAGCTCAGTCGGGAGAGCGATACGTTCGCAACGTATAGGTCGCCGGTTCGATCCCGGCCATCTCCACCATTACGGGTTACGGGTTACGAGTTACGAGTTACGAGTTACGAGTTACGGGTTGCATTTCGATTCTGCCTGTCGGTTCGTAATGAATCTGTTTATATTGTTCGTAATCTATCATAGCTTTCCCTTTTAAAACCCGCAACCCGCAACCCGCAACCCGCAATATGGAGGCAACCATGGCTCGATCGACCGAGATGGAGCGTAAGACCAATGAGACAAGCATCAGCATTCAATTGGTTATAGATGGTGAAGGGCAGGCTGATATCAACACCGGAGTTCCTTTTTTGGACCATATGCTTACCTTAATGGCAGCTCATGGTTTTTTTGACCTGGATATTCAGGCTGCCGGTGATACAGAGGTGGATGATCATCATACAGTGGAAGACATAGGGATCGTTCTGGGGGATTCTTTTAAAGAAGGGGTAGGCGACAGGGTTGGGATAAGGCGTTACGGAAGAGCCATTGTCCCAATGGATGAGGCGCTGGCTTCTGTGGCAATCGATTTCTCTAATCGTCCGTGCTTAGTATACAATGTGCCATTAAAACAGGAAAAAATAGGCCGTTTTGATGCGCAGTTAGTGCATGAATTTTTTAGGAGTTTTGTGAATCATTGTAGTTTGACAATGCACATAAATGTTATGTACGGCGACAATATGCACCATATTGTTGAAGCGGTTTTTAAAGCTTTTGGACGGGCCCTGGATGAAGCCACTACACACGACCCGCGAATTAAAAAGGTCCTCTCTACAAAAGGTGTATTGTGAGGCACGCGGACCAATGGATTAAATCGGTGCGTGGGTGCACAGGATGGCCCTCTTTCGGGATAGCGTTAGCGCTTGTCGTCCTTCTCATATGGGGGTGCGGTGGCACGCCACATGCTCCAAACGGGCCGGATACTCCCACAGGTATTCACCGCGTTTTAGTTCTTCCATTCAAGAAAGTATCTCCGGCTCAAAAAGGAGAGACCGGGGTGCGATGTCCTTTGTCCGGCGCGGTATTCAGCACAGGAGAGGTTATACCCGGGGCGACCCGCACCATGACGCGGCATCTTCTTAAGTTCTTAAAAGAGCGCACCGAATACCAACTAATTCCTCCAGAACAGGCCGAGGGAATACGATCTCAGATCCTTTCCAAGGATATAGGAGCACAAGAACGTTCGATGCTTATTGAAATCGGACGCACTTTGGGAGTAGATGCGGTCCTGGTTGGTCACATCTACCGGTACCGAGAGCGTATTGGTACCGCTTATTCGGTAGATACCCCCACATCGGTTGCCCTTGATCTCCATTTTATAAGAGTGGCGGACGGAACCTTTATCTGGCACGGGCGCTTTGATGAAACACAAACCTCTTTGAGCGAAGATTGTCTCAAAATATTTTCCTTTATTCAACGAGGGGGAAAATGGTTGACAGCCGATGAACTTGCAGGTGCAGGGCTGGAGGAAGTATTGGATACGTTCCCGACAAGGTAAGGTTAAAAGATACATATTTAGCCACGAATTGACACAAATGGGCTCGAATATAATATATGGCAAAAGCGTGGATTTAAGATTCAAGGCAAAATGCTTTCAAGTGCAAGCCGGGGAAACATCATAGAGTGATTTTGTCTTATTTGTGTAAATTCGTGTTCATTCGTGGCTAAATAGCTATTTCGAAAGTTGGAAGGTAAGCAATGCTAATAATACCAGCGGTTGATATAAAAGGGGGGCGATGTGTCCGGCTTCTTCAGGGGCGCGAAGAGGACGAAACCGTATTTTCTAATGATCCGTCGCGCATGGCGCTGAAGTGGGAAGAAGAGGGGGCGGAATTGCTCCACGTAATAGACCTGGACGGCGCATTTCGAAAAACACCCCAGAATATTGAAGCTATTCAAAAGATTGTTAATCGGGTGAAGGTGCCTGTGCAACTTGGGGGTGGTATTCGAGATATTGATACTATAAAGATGTATCTTGATATGGGTATCAGTCGTGTTATTTTAGGGACGGAAGCACTACGCAACCCTGATTTAGTATATGAAGCCTTACGTCTGTTTCCAGGACAAATTATTGTAGGAATTGATGCGCGTGACGGATTTGCGGCTATAGAAGGCTGGACTGAGACCACTAAAATAAGAAGTGTTGATCTCGCGCGACGCTTTGAAGGATGCGAACTTGCCGCGATTATTTTTACAGACATACACCGGGATGGGATGCAGACAGGGACGAATGTAAAGGAAACAGAGCGTCTCGCAGAATCTGTCTCAATTCCGATTATTGCATCAGGCGGTGTTTCGAATATTGATGATATCAAACAGCTCCTTCCTTTAAAGTCATCAGGTGTAATAGGGGTTATAGTTGGCCGGGCGTTATATTCAGGGACGCTTAATCTGAAAGAATCGCTCAAATTAGTTGAACCTTCCCGCACTTCCTCTGTGTAAAATGGCAGTTTTGCAAAGGTCTCGCCCCATAAGAAAATGTTACCGAAGGGCGTATTTTTTGCTTGATTTATTGTGAATTAAACTCTATATTTAAAGTTTGCAAAAACTATTTTCTGGAGTATACATGTCATTAAAAGAAGAGATCCAGAGCGCAATGCAATCTGCTTTAAAAGCCAAAGACACCACAACATTGTCCACGCTTCGCATGGTCCTTGCGGCGGTCAAAAACAAAGAAATTGAACTTCGAGGAACACCGAGCGATTCTGATGTGATTCAGCTGATTAATAAACAGATCAAGCAACGCAAAGACTCCATCCAACAATTTTCAACTTCCGGAAGAGATGATTTGGCCAAAAAGGAAGAAGCGGAGCTTGTCGTGTTGATGGCCTATATGCCGGAACAGCTCTCCGAGGACGCCATTGATGAAAAGGTGGCTTCTGTTATTATAGAATTGGGGGCCGTTAATATGAAAGATATGGGGCGGGTCATGAAAACGGTTATGGCGCAGCTTGCCGGGAAGGCGGATGGTAACCTGGTTAATGCGATTGTCAAGCGGCAAATTACCTCGTAATGATCTCTACTTTGAATGGTCATAATTGAAGCTTCTTGATTCCGCACAGAGATAATTGTCCGTTGTCAGTGGCCCTTTGTGAGTTGGAAGCGCTTACTATTTAATCCAACGGGCTACTGACAACGGACAATGGACTGATTCAAAAAGCGCGGTGTATAGTCGCGCAAAGTATAACCTAAATTGAGCGATTTTTGACTCGATTTGCACCAATCTCTTACGCATCAAGGGCTTGCGAAAATCCTCGACATATCCACTGGTATGCCTGCGGTTTTCGCAAACCTTGCTACATCAAGATATTGGCACATCTCTTCTGCAAAAATTGCTCAACTTAGGTATAAGCCGGGGGCTTACGGTTGAAGGGTTTGATTCCGGAAGACACAATTGCTGAAGTGTTGCATGCTGCCAGCATCGTTGATGTTATATCAGAGTATGTATCGCTGAAGAAAGTTGGAAAAAACTATAGTGCATTATGTCCGTTTCATTCCGAAAAGACCCCCTCATTTACTGTAAGTGAAGAGAAACAGATCTTCCACTGCTTCGGATGCGGATTTGGGGGAAATGTCTTCAGCTTCTTGATGCGGTACCATAACGTAAGCTTTCCGGAGGCAGTTCGGGATTTAGCTAAAAGGTACGGTATCGTTATTCCGACAAAGCGGATGTCTCCAGAGGAGAGGAGGAAATTCGAGGAGCGGGAGAATATTTTAAATATCAATCGGTTGGCTTGCGAATATTTTCATAAGACTTTGCTGCATGCCTCAGAGGGTCAAAGGGGACGGGAATACTTAAAGAAAAGGGAGGTGTCGCGCGAAATAATTGACCGTTTTATAGTAGGCTATGCTGATGGGAGTTGGAATAGCCTGGTTCAATTTTTTTCCGCAAAAAAGACCCATCTAAGTCTTGTTGAAAAAGCCGGGTTGATTGTCAAAAAGAAGAAAGGATATTACGACCGTTTTCGCGAACGTATTATATTCCCTATATTAGATGTACGTCAAAATATCATAGGGTTTGGGGGGCGTGTACTTGATAAAAGCCTCCCTAAGTACCTGAATTCTCCCGATACTCCAGTTTATAACAAAAGCAGATCACTTTACGGTATACATGATGCTAAATCATTTTGTCGAGCGACTGATTCTGTATTTGTGGTAGAGGGATATTTTGACCTTCTTGCGCTCAATTGTCATGGTATTCATAATGTTGTCGCAACCCTCGGTACCGCGTTGACCCGGGAACACATTAGAATTTTAAAGGGTTATGCCGGCACAGCAGTTTTGGTCTTTGATTCGGATGATGCAGGTCCAAAAGCCGTGCAACGGAGTCTTCCTCTATTTGCAGAAGAAAAAATGGACGTGCGCATCCTGATTCTGCCGGAGGGTCACGATCCTGATACGTTTGTTTTTGAGCGCGGGCGAGAAGATTTTTTAAAACGAACTGAAACATCTCTTGGGGTCATCCCTTTTCTGATGTCATATTTTATTACTAAGCATGGTCTTTCTATAGAAGGGAAGGCGCGAATAATCAATGACTTGAAGACATCTATCGCTACTCTGGCAGATGAGGTAAAACGAGCACTTTATGTCAGGGAAGTTGCAGAACGGCTCAATATTGAAGAGTCTGTTGTTTTGGAACAGGTTAGAAAGGCTACGAACAGGGATTACAAACGCAAAGGCGTAAGGGATCAGCAAACAGAAAGTTTTGCGGACCACAAGATAGAAAAGGGGATTCTTCAGATGATGGCGCAGTTCCCCCCTGTTTTGCCTGATGTACTAAAAGAAAAAATTGTTGAGGACTTTGAAAACCCCGCTCTTAAAAGGATAGGACAGCTTATTCTTCAAATATTTCAGGGTAGGGGAGAGGTTGTAATCTCAGATGTTATTGCCAGCGTTGATGATCCTGAACATAAGTCATTGATGTCTTCGCTGTTTTTGGATGAACAGACATGGGATCGCAAGAAATGCTTTAAAAGGATAGAACAGTTTAGAAAGGCTACGAACAGGGATTACAAACGCAAAGGCGTAAGGGATCAGCAAACAGAAAGTTTTGCGGACCAC
>JAFDAE010000170.1 GCA_019314005.1 Deltaproteobacteria bacterium
GCCATGGTATTGAATGCCTTGGCCATCTCACCTATTTCATCAGAACTTGATACATCAATATGTGTGTCATAATGTCCGTCAGAAATTAGAAGCGCCGCTTTGCTCGTATCTTTGATCGGTTTTACAATTTGTCGGGAAATATAATAGCCGAGGCATATGACAACAAAAAATGTAATGATCAATACAGCAATTGTCGTTAAGACGGCCTCCTTGACACGAGATTGTACCCTGGCATGTTTCGCGGCCTTCTCTTTTTCAAAATCGTCGAGATACACGCCCGAGCCTACAACCCATCCCCATGGTTTAAATATTTTTACATAGGCCAATTTGGGATAAGATTCAGCGGTGACTCCGAATTCAGTTGGTTTAGGCCAGGAGTACGATATGAATCCCTGGCCATTCTTCAGACAAATTTCATTCATGGCTACGAAAGGGGTGGAATCGCGAAGCGACTTTCCAGCCATCTCAGGCTGGGTCGGATCCATAATAAGGATGGGCGCATGCGGATTCTCCGGAAAGCAGGTATGCGCCCAGTAGTATCCAGCGCCGCCACCATAGCGCATGGTACTCATTCTGGAAGCAGCGCGGCGTTTAGCCTCATCCAAAGAAAACTCACCATTTGCGGCCCGCTCATTGTACTGGGTAAGAAAACCGGACAAAGTATTAACAAGATCATGCAAGTGAGCTTTTTTACTTTGCATTGACTCACGCGCAAAGTTAGTAATCTCGATATCACCCTCAGACTTGATCTGCCGTATCGAAATCCACCCAACAATCAGCGTAAGAAAAATAGCCAGGGCTATTATCAGACTAATAATTTTGGTTGTGATGCTAATTTTTTTACTCATCAGTTTTAGCTTTATATACTTTAAACGGACAACTGACTGAAGCGAAGCTCTCTGCTACAAACTATCAATCACACCATACGTCCGCTCTATTATATCCATTAATTCATCTTCCTTCACGCACAGTGGAAGAAACAAATAGATGATATTCCCCAGGGGTCGAAGGAGCAATCCCTTTTCCAGCCCTTTTTTGTAAACCTTGAATCCTATCCTTTCTTCAAATGGAAACGGCTCCTTGGTAAATTTATCCTTTACAAGCTCGAATGCCGCTACCATCCCTATATATCTCACGTCACCTACAATATCAAGTTCTCTGAATTTTTGCATATTCTGATGCAAAATCGCGATTGTTCCCGACACCTTTTCCAATGTATTCTCTTTTTCAAACAGCTCTAATGAAGCCACTCCTGCCGCCGTGCTCAACGGGTTGGCTGTGTAAGTGTGGCCATGATAAAAGGTCTTATTCTCTGTATAGTCCGCGTAAAAGGCTTCATAAACTTCATCAGTTGTCAGTGTGGCGGAAAGAGGAAGACTCCCGTTGGTTATCCCTTTTGAAAGGCACATAAAATCCGGTTCCACATCCGCATGTTCCACCGCGAACATCTTCCCTGTTCTGCCAAAACCGGTAGCCACTTCATCGACAATCAGATGAATATTGTACATCCTGGTGAGTTCCGCGACCTTTTTGAGATATTCAGCCGGGTAAATAATAAATCCACCCGAACCCTGCATCATAGGTTCAAGGATGATAGCGGCGATCTCCTTGTTCTTTTTCTCAAGCAGTTCTTCCAGTGGATCAATGCACTCTATGGCACAATTCTCTCGTTCCTTTCCACACGGGCATCGATAACAGTACGGAGAGGGGATCTTAAATGCAGAAAAAAGGAGCGGGGCAAAGGTTTCCTGAAAGACAGAAACTCCCCCAACGCTCATTGCGCCTACGGTATCCCCGTGATACCCGTTCTCAAGCCCGATAAACTTTTCCTTTTCTCCCTGCCCTGTATTCTTCCAGAACTGGAATGACATCTTCAATGCCACCTCACAGGCGGTAGAACCATTGTCAGAATAGAATACCCTGGTAAGGTTCCGGGGTGAAACACGGATCAGATGTTCTCCGAGCAGTATCGCGTTCTTATGGGTAAATCCGGCAAAAAGAACATGATCAAGCTCCTCAAGCTGTTTCTTTATCGCCGACTTGACATGGGGATGGTTGTGCCCGTGTACATTGCTCCACCAGGAAGAGATGGTATCATAATAGACGTTTCCCTTATGATCATAGAGGTGAATCCCTTCCGCCCTTTCGATCAGAACAGGATACTCTTCTTCATAGTCTTTCATCTGCGTATATGGATGCCAAAGATATTTTCTATCTTTTTCCAGTAGTTCGGAATTCATTGTGTTATGCTCCTGTATATAAAATTCGCAACTGCTTAGGTTGTTAGGTTCAAGGTTCAGGGGTTCAAGGTTCAGGGTTGGTTGCCTTGATTTTTTCATATTTCGTGAGATAGTTGATAAATCCACGAACGGCAGCACGTGTTCGTCTGGCCTGTTCGTAGACATCTTTGAATTCGTCGGGCGATATGTACTCTTCATCCACGGCGAGGTAGAGTTCGCTCTGGACTTCTGTATATGACCGCGCTCTCTAACCTTGAACCGTGAACCCTGAACCTCACAAACCTGAGTAGTTACCAACCATTCAACTTATCGCTTGCAGTATACTTGCCCCTATCGGCTCAAATTTCTCAACCAATTTTTCGTTTGAATCGACTTTTGGAAGTGCTCCAAAAGATCGTATTCCTCCAAGATGCGAGATAATCTTTATATTATCATCTTCGATTATCTTGTCGCCCTCACCCGCAAAATTAAAAACCATCCCTAATATCTTTATATCTCTCTTCCTTAGAGCCTCTATCGTAAGAAGGGTATGATTGATAGTCCCCAAGCCGCTATGCGTGACTATCAAAACCGGAAGGGAGAGTGCCGCCACCAGATCGATAAGAAGATAGTCTCTGGCAAGGGGGACCATAACTCCGCCCACTCCTTCCACCAGGAGTAAGTCATGCCTTTGCTGGAGGGTATGGTAGCTTTTCTTTATCTTATCTATACTGATTTTTTTTTCTTCCAGTTCTGCGGCAAGATGTGGAGAGGCTGGAAAATCAAATGTATATGGAGATATGAGAGTGGGATCGATCGCCTCCCTTTTTCCACCAAGCATCTTCAGGCAATAGTCGATGTCCTCGGAAGTATTCTTGTTTCCCGTGCTCACCCATTTCTGAATCCCGACGTTGATACCCTGAAGCTTGAAAAACCGGGCCAGACAGCCGCATACAACGGTTTTTCCCACGCCCGTATTTGTGCCGGTAATGAATAGGCTTTTGTTCTTCATCGCTTCCCTTCACATAAAAATACCTGATAACTTGTCCTGATAGATCCGAATCTTTTGATATAGGCCTTTTCAGCTTTTTTTATGAGCGCCGGAGTGAACAGAATATTGTTACCGTTTCTTCGAATGTTCACCCCCGTGTATTTCATCGTCTTTAATAAATCGAGAAGGTTGTTATATTCCCTTGTCAATACAGTTTCGCTTGTTTTCACTTTTTTAAAGATCTCATGCAGAAAAGATTCTATCTCGTCAAATTGTCTAAAATATCTTGCTGAGATCTTCACCTTTTCCGGCAACACCTCTTCCATCACCTCATGAAGCTCATAGAATGTTTCAGGGCCCATCATTGAAAAAAGGATTAGCCCTTCATCGGCAAGCAAAGTTTTGTAGTGTTTTATTACCTTTTTAAAATCCGTGAGCCACTGGAAAGTGGAATTGGAGGTGATCAAATCGTAACCTTGTTCAGTTTTAAAAGAAAAAGTCTCCGCATCCTCGACGCACAAGCAGACCCTTTCATTATTGTTTAATTTTTCAGCTGCGCGGGCGATCATTGCTCCGGAAAAGTCTATAGCGGTAATGTAGGCCTCAGAGAACCTTTGTGTGAGCATGTGAGTATAATTCCCTGTCCCGCATCCGACCTCAAGGATGTTCTGAAACAAACGGCCGTCAAGCCGATCGATCAGTATGCCGGCTACTGCCTTCTGGATAAAGGCATAGTGGTCATAGGTCGGTGCGGCCCTTGAAAACGATTGTCTTATCCTTTCTTTATATTCCATTAAACGTAACTACTCCGGTTGTTGGGTTCAAGGTTCACAGTTCAATATCTTCAAAACGTTCAATTCTCATCGCTCTATAGGAGACTGTCCGAGAATTATGTCCGCAACGAAAAAGAGAGAGAACGAGACAAAATTTTCGCAAATTTGAGGAGAATAGCAGGCCTATTTGACGAAAACTTGCGGGAAAAGATAGCCCTTCCATTAATTCCAATAACTCGGAATAAGGCGCAATCCCGTCTTTTTTGCCATGAACCAATCGAACAGCGTGTTTGTCCGGCAATGCAGGTTCAAGCTCCTGTTGTGCCAGGTAATCCAACCCTTTTAAAAGCGACTCCAGGTCAAATATTTCTACATAGGATGAGAACAGGCGTTCATTGAACCATTTAAAAGCACGCTTGTTACCTAAAAAACAATTTCTATAGAATTGGGTCAGATAAAGTTTACGGTCCTCTATCAACATGGCTTTCTGTGCATCAATCTGTTCCTTTGGGAATCTTTTCCGCATAGAGACCAGAAAGATTTCTCTTACAGCCTGCCCGTATTCCTTCAAAAAATTAAGGGCTAAAAATCCCCCCATTGACCATCCCAACATAGATACTTCTTTAATATTATACCGCGCAAGTACATGTATAAGATCCTCATTGAAACGCTCTATATCGATCCCCTGCGAAATCAGATAATTGAAATCGAGATCCAGAGGTTCAAATATCCGCGCGTCAAACCCCCACCCCGGCACTAACACCAAGGTTCTCTCATATCCCCTATTCTGGTATTTAAACTTAGAGACCTTTGCATAACTGCCATTTTTCCGTGATGCGGTGTCAGGCTTCAAATTTTAATCCTCAAAATACCTAATGTATTCCTCCGGTTAACTTTTTCGCCTTCCTTGCCTGACGAAAAAATGTCGCGTTATTCAAAGGTCTCACTTGTTAAAACCCATCTTTCAGGATATCCGCAGCTCTCTGAAGGTCTTCTTCTGAATGATTATAGGTGACTGAGAATCGTATACGAGATTCTCCCGCCGGCACAGTGGGCGGGCGCACGGCAAGAGCGAAAATATAGCGGCTTCGAAGGAGATCAGAGATTTTCAATGTTAGGTCATTTTCACCCACAATCACAGGGACAATCTGTGAAGTCCCCTTGACATTAAACCCCTTTTCTTTTAACACGCCTCGAAAATATGCTGCCTTTTCCAGCAAGACCTTTCTGCGAAGGGGTTCTTCCGTGAGCATTCTTATACCCCCGATACTCGCGCCTATCACGGCAGGGGGCAGCGCCGTAGAATATATAAAACTCCTCGCCTTATTTATACAATAATCAATTAGTCGTCCGTCCCCGGCAACATACGCACCATAGCTTCCCAGCGCCTTTCCGAATGTTCCGACAAAAATATCTACCTCGTTGACCAGGCCGTCTTCTTCGGCGACCCCTGCCCCCCTCTTGCCAAAGACTCCCACAGCGTGCGCTTCGTCCAGCATAAAAAGGGCGTCATATCTTTCTTTTAATTCCACCATCTCCTTGAGTGGCGCCCTGTCTCCGTCCATACTAAAAACAGACTCGGCAATAATAAGGGCCTTGTTAAATCTCTTTCTTTCCTTTTTTAGCAAGTCTTCAAGGTGGTTCAGGTCGTTGTGACGAAAACGGAAAAAGCGAGCGCCTGAAAGTAGTATCCCATCTACAATGCTTGCATGGTTAAGGCGATCTGAAAATATGACATCTTTTTTGTCACACAACGCGGGCACAATACCAATATTGGCTAAATATCCACTCCCGAACAACAAGGCCTTTTCCTTGCCGACAAAATCCGCCATCAGGGCTTCAAGCTGATGGTGGATAAGCAAATCCCCGCTCATAAGTCTTGAGGCCGAAGAACTGGTCCCGTATTCTTCGGCAGCCTTTATACCCTCTTCCAAAAGCCTGGGGTGCCCTGCAAGGCCGAGATAGTCATTGGAGGAAAAATTGACATATTCCGAATCGCCTATGCGTACCCTGCCCGGCCCGGCAGGATGCACTGGTGTAAGGGTTCGCAACAGGTGGTCTTTCCCCCTGGAATCAAGGTATTCTTCTATCCATTCCATAACTTTTTTATCTCTGACACCATGGCAAGGTCATCTTCAACAGACCGCCCCTTGACGGTCAGATAACCTCCGATCATCATGCCGTTCGCGCCCGCCATAAAGGCCAACCCCTGAAAATCTTTTAAAACCGATTCTCTGCCGGCCACTATCCTTATTGTCTTATCACCTAAAATAAGGCGAAATATCGCTATAGTTCTAAGTATATCCGCTATTGAAATAGTTTGTGCACCTTCAAGCGGCGTCCCTTTCAATGGAACAAGTATATTGATGGGAACTGAATCAACTTCGAGGTCTTTTAATGTGAGGGCCATGCGAATTCTATCCTCTTCGCTTTCACCCAGACCGATAATGCCGCCGCTGCATACCTCAAGACCGACCTCTTTGGCCGCCCGTATCGTCTTGAGCCTGTCCTCAAACGTGTGGGTGGTAACGATCTCAGGATAAAACTCACGAGATGTCTCTATGTTGTGATGATACCGGCTAAGCCCCGCGTCCTTAAGCAGGCCCAGAGACTTTGTATCCAATACGCCCAGAGACGCGCAAGGAATTATCCCGATCTTTTCTTTTATCGCGCTCACAACCTCCGCGATCGTCTCTATCTCTTTCGGAGTAGCCCCCTTTCCGCTGGTAACAATCGAAAATCTTTGCGCCCCGATATCCTTTGCCTTACGTGCTTCCTCAAGCAATTCCTCTTTACTCTTTAATGGGAACACAGGGGCGTTAGTATCGTAATGCGCTGATTGCGCGCAAAATTTGCAGTCCTCGCTGCAACGCCCTGATTTGGCATTGGTGATACCGCACAGCTCAAACCTTGTCCCTGTTTGACGATCTCTTTCCTCATTGGCAAGTGAAATAAGTTGCCATGTCGAAAGGTCTTGAAATTGGAAATTCGCCGTTTTTCCGGCGGAATCGTATACCTTTCTATACTCCACCACTCCAATACTCCATCAATTAATGTAAATTTTCAATATACTATAATGGTTGTAAAAAGCAACCCTCATAGCTATTTCACTTTCGGGAATGGATAGCCATATTGGCCTATGTGGTTGCGACAAAATACGGAACTTTTTCTGACAAAACTTTGTTTTTCAAGCCATATAAAATTATAAGAATACAAATTTAAAATAACTTGCTCAGATCCACTCTTTTTTTGCCGGTAATAATGAGATTTCCATTCTCGGCATGATTTCATCATGATTCCACACAGTTTCCGCTTTGCACACAATATTGATTAATCCCCAAACTAAACAAAAAGCGTGAAAAACATCATCTAAAATTCAAGCAATAATTATGGTATGCATTTTGCGCTATTTTAGATTGTTATGATTAAAAAGTCTCTTCCATTGCAGCAAGTAACAACGTATGATGCTATTTAATAATTCATTATATGTTGTTTTGTTACTTATGCAAATTAGCCGAAAGGAGACAGGCTATGCAGAAAACAATTTTACTACCTTTGTTTATTATAATTATTTTGTTGCCGGCATATAATGGATACAGCCATGCGGAACAGCAACACAATTATCTCTTTTCAACAAGCCTTCACAAGACAGGTGAAGGTATGCGATACTGGTACGAAGCCAAGGATGGCTTTAAGACACTAACCGGCATTCCGTATGACAAACTTGGTTGTAAACAATGCCACGTGAAAGGGTGCGACGACTGCCATCTTAAAGAAACAAAAAAAGGGCAAAACTTACTCGTTGGAAATGGCCAAAAAAATGAGATCTGCTTTAAATGCCACGTGCGGGCAAAGGCTGTAGCCAACCTGGGAAAAAGGCAGAACTCTTTGGATGTACACATGGAAGCAGGCATGACTTGTATTGATTGTCATACGTCAAGAGAAATACACGGAGATGGGAATTTTTACAAAACCATGAGAGATCCCAATGCCAAGGACGCCGCTTGCGTCAACTGCCACACGAAAAACTCGGAGGATTGTCCTTCATTACCGGCAACTAAATCACACACCGTCCATAACGATAAGGTGGATTGCAATGCGTGTCATGTTCGCAATACACTGACTTGCTATAATTGTCATTTTGGCGAATTTGCAAAGACGAAAAGCAAGCCTAAAAGTTTTGTTGGCAAAATAAACGATTTTTTACTCTTGGTTAAATACAAAGGAAAAATCACTAGCGGCAATTTACAAACTTTGGTTTCATCTGAAAACAAACCTTTTATTGTCTATGTTCCATACTTAACTCATTCAATCATGAGTGATGGCAGAAAGTGCGAAGAATGCCACGGCACGGAAGCGGTCAGCGCAATTGCCTCCGGCAAAAGATTTACTATGGCGACCTATAAAAATGACAAAATCAATTTTTACAAAGGAATAGTTCCTCTGGCTCCCGATCTTTTGGAATGGCCGTTTTTCAGGAAGGAGGGAGGCAAATGGTTACCTTTTGAACCCAAGCAAAAGCCTCTTATCCAGATGGGGCTATACGCTCAACCCTTCACGCGAGATGAGTTGAAAAAGCTTAATATAAAGCAGCGGTACGAAAAATAACTTCGTCTCATAATCGAGATACTTACTTATTTACGGATGTCCCGGTTGTCCTCCCCCCTATTCAGAGATGAAAAATTGCAAGATATTCTCATTACCGTATTTTCTTATCAATTTTTCTTGTAAGAACATTGAAGCATTTGGTATACTATAATAAATCGATTTTGTAGTCCGCCCTACTATACTTTCAAGTGAAAACTTATTTCGCCCTCAACTGACTTCCCTGAGGCACACTCACGCACTACGAGCTCGGCTGAAACCATTCCCTTTTGTAGCATAGCCTTTTCTGACAAAGATTTGGAAGCAAACGAATTGAGGAAAATTCAAATTGAAAGGAGGTGTAACAGCTATTATTCAAGTAAAAATACGAGTGGAAAGACTCGAACAACAGCGCAACCGCAACCATCTGAATAAACAGGAGGAACATTGCCATGAAAACTAAGCGAACTATAATAACATGTGGTGTGCCTATCATCATCTTGCTTCTGTTCTGCGCTTGTGGACCCAGAGCGGTCAGGACAGAGTTTGGTGAACCGAAAAGTGACGTATTTTCTGCGAGCAAAAAATTAATGGATTTGGCCGCCTCGAAACGAGCCGACGAGTTTGCTCCACACCCGTATGCAAAGGCAGTGGATGAGTATACACGTGCTGAGCAAGACTTTGCAAAAGGACAATCCCTC
>JAFDAE010000171.1 GCA_019314005.1 Deltaproteobacteria bacterium
TTCCCTCATGCAAAAATTCGGCATGAACGTTTTCTTGGATTCAGCAAATCGCTCATTGCAGTGAAAAATTCAGATCAGAACGAAGGCTAATATATTTTGCATAATATTCTTCCACGAGTTAATATCCTGGGTGTAGGGATCAATGCCATCAGTCTCGCGAAAACAGTTAGGCAGATAGCCTCATGGGTAGATAACGGATCACGCCATTATGTGAATATCTGCACAGTACATACGGTTATGGAGTGCCATCGTAATCCTCAATTACGCGAGATCGTAAATCGAAGCGGTATGTCAACCCCGGATGGTATGCCACTCGTCTGGTTGTGTCGTTATCTTGGACATAAGGAGGTAACCAGGGTCTATGGCCCGGACTTGATGCTGGCCTTTTGTAAACATTCTGTGGCAAGGGGATATCGACATTTCTTTTATGGCGGGGCGCCAGGTATCGCAAAAGAATTGGCAAAGAAACTGGAACAACGTTATCCTGGTTTGCGTGTGGCCGGTACTCATTCTCCACCTTTCCGGCCGGTTGGTGAAATGGAAGAATCCAGCGTGATAGAGGGTATCAAATCTACCAATCCTGACGTGGTTGGGGTGGGGTTGGGAACACCAAAGCAGGATTTCTGGGTGGCACAACATCGTCATTTACTAAATGCGCCAATCCTTGTGGGTGTTGGGGCCGCGTTTGATTTTCTCACAGGAAGTATTCCCCAAGCTCCTGGCTGGATGCGGCATTGTGGACTGGAATGGCTATTCCGTTTGATGAAGGAACCTCGGCGGCTGGCCTACCGATACTTGATATACAATCCTCTCTTTTTGATGCTTGTGTTTATGCAACTTAGTAGATTGCGCCGATACTCAATTTCTTAAAGTCGAACCTTCTCAATGTGGAGGGAATAAACAATGAACAGAACACTTGAAACCACGGCTTCAGGCCGCCCTATGCCTCAATACGGCATGCTGCATAGGGTGAAGCGAAGGGTGTATGATCTAATTCTCCAGTTAATCTATCCTTTGGCTGATTTTGCGACAATAGTCTTTGCAATTATGGCCTCATATAATGTTTACCGTATCTTGGAAATTGGGGAACACGTTTACTATCAAAGAATTTATATTATTCCAGTAAGCATGTTGGCTAGTTTTGCCACGGTAATTATTCTGTTGATCTTTGGAGCATACAAAAGAGAGTCAAGCCTCCTCAATGTGGAGGAAATAAAAAATGTTGTTAAAGGGATCAGCCTCAGCTTTCTTTTATTTGCGTTAATATTGGTCTTTGGAAGATTTGCCCTGTCAAGATATGTGCTGGTTTTTTCATATGTTGCTTCTATAGCATTGGTTGTAATTGAACGGACTGCTTTTTACCACATTTTTCCATTAACAAAGGCCATAAAAGGACTACATAAAAGAGTTATTATCTATGGGGCCGGCGAGCTGGGCCAGGCCCTGTTCCGGTCAATAGCCAATTCTCCTAAGCTGGGAATTATTCCAATCGGTTTTATTGATGACGACCCGGATAAGTCTGACATTGTCGCCCAATCAAGTAGCTTTGGCAATTCATCATTTAATCTTTCAGTCCTTGGCACCCGGAAAAATATTGGGCGATTAATAAAGGAACTTGAAATTGATGAGGTTTATGTTGCTATATCCAATATTGATAATGAAACCCTCACCGATATCTTGAATCTGCTCAAAGTGAAAAATATTAAGACATCCTTTGTTCCCAATCTATACAAAGTGTTTGTTCATAAGGTCAACATTCGACAAATAGGACAAATACCTATTGTCCAGGAAGAAGCTGAAGAACTTAAAAGCAGTTACCTATATATCAAGAGGTATATGGATTTGTTCCTGGCCACGGCATCTTTATGTTTGTTGTGGCCTCTAATTGCCATCGTCTCATTGGCAATCAAGATAGATTCAAAGGGACCGGTGTTTTTTAAGCAGAAGCGGGCAGGACGGGATGGTAAACTTTTTGAGATGTATAAATTCCGATCAATGTTTGCGGACACAGATCCTTATACAGTAAACCCGATGGATCACAATGATCCTCGAATTACAGGGGTAGGCAAGTTTTTGAGAAAAACAAGTCTTGATGAGCTGCCGCAGATCATCAATGTCTTAAAGGGAGAGATGTCCTTTGTCGGCCCCAGACCGGAGATGCCGTTTATTGTAGAGGAATACAACGAGATTCATAAAGAACGGCTGAAAGTTTTGCCAGGCATTACCGGCCTGTGGCAATTAAGCGGTGACCGGAAAAAGCCTATCCATGAAAACATGGATTATGATCTGTACTACATAAGGAATGTTTCGTTTTTCCTTGACGTGGCTATTCTGATTGAAACCCTAATCTTTGCTCTGAGGGGGATATAGAGCGTTTTAACGACCCCAACCTTTTTACCCATTTTTCCGTGATGCTGCATCAGGCTTCAAATCTTGGCACGCAGTGAAGCGTCAGCGCTATCCTCAAATCCTCCGGTTAAAATCCTCGCCATCCTTGCCTGACAAAAAATGTCACGCTTTGAAAAGGTCTCAATCAAACTCGCAGCCAAGCAGGAAAGATTGCTCAAATTTTATTGACTTCCGTACCCCTTTGCGTTAGAAAATAATGTTTTGTTTTGTGATTAGCTTTGATATGTTATCCAAATTACTCTTACCTATTATTCTTGCTGTTTTTGAAAGGACGACCCTTGGAGTCGAATTAAAAAAATGATGAAACCAACCCATCACTGTAATGAGTTGAGCGCGGCCGATTTAGGCTCTGAAGTAGTCCTTGCCGGTTGGGTTCAACGCCGCCGGGATCATGGAGGTCTTATCTTTGTTGATCTGAGAGACCGGGAAGGGCTTACCCAAATTGTGTTTAATCCCGAAGTTGACAAAGATATTCACCAGCAGGCCCATATGATCCGCAACGAATTTGTTCTGTGCGTCCGCGGCAAAGTGGAGCAAAGGCCCGAAGGGATGGTTAATCCAAACTTAAAGACCGGTGAGATTGAGGTATTGGTTTCAGAGTTGGAGATACTAAATAAAGCAAAAACTCCCCCCTTTGTGATAGAAGATAGAACAGAGGTGTCTGAAAATATAAGGTTGCGTTATCGCTATCTCGATTTACGCCGTCCAGAGCTTCAAAAAAGTTTCGTTCTCAGGCACCGGGCTGCTGCTCTCATACGCAACTATTTAAATAATCATGGTTTTATCGATATTGAAACCCCCATGCTCACCCGGAGCACGCCGGAAGGGGCTCGTGACTACCTGGTTCCAAGCAGAGTCAATCCCGGAGACTTCTATGCCCTTCCCCAGTCTCCCCAGCTATTTAAACAGCTTCTGATGATAGGAGGAATGAACCGTTATTATCAGATAGTAAGGTGTTTTAGGGATGAAGACCTCCGGGCCGACCGTCAGCCTGAATTTACTCAAATAGACGTTGAGATGTCTTTTGTGGACGAAGACGATATCATGACAATCTCTGAAGGGCTGTTGGAGTCACTTTTTAAGGAACTTCTCAATATATCCGTTAAGCGGCCTTTCAGACGACTTACCTATCAGGAAGCCACAGACAGATACGGACTGGATAAACCTGATCTCCGTTTTGATTTGGAGCTGAAAGATGTCTCCGACATTGTAGAAGGTTCTCAATTCAAACTCTTTGCCGGCTGTGTTAAAAAAGGTGGTAGGGTCAAAGCGATCAACGCCAAGGGATGCATCGATTTTTCAAGAAAAGAGATAGACGACCTTACCAAATTTGTTGCGGTTTACAGGGCAAAGGGGCTTGCCTGGATAAAGATCAAACAGGATGAGTGGCAGTCGCCCATTGCAAAATTCTTTAGTGAAGCGGAAAAACAAGCCCTCTCCGAGCGGCTGCATATAGAACCGGGAGATCTAATCTTTTTTGTCGCAGACGATATTAAAGTGGTCAACGAGGCACTTGGCCAACTTAGAAACCATCTTGGACACAAATTAAATCTTGTCGACAACAACAGGTTTGAATTTTGCTGGGTGACACATTTCCCACTGTTGGAGTACGATGAAGAGGAAAAACGGAATGTGGCCCTGCATCACCCCTTTACCGCACCTCTTATCGAAGATATTGATCTTTTAGAAAAAGATCCGCTTGCTGTCTGTTCACGGGCGTATGACATAGTGTTAAACGGATCGGAAATAGGCGGCGGCAGCATACGTATTCATCAAAGAGAGGTCCAGGAACGCGTCTTTAAGGCTCTAAATATAGACCGGGAAACATACGAAAGTAAATTTGGCTTTTTGGTTGAGGCCCTTGAATACGGCGCCCCACCGCATGGAGGAATTGCCTTTGGATTTGACCGCCTGGTCATGATATTGTGCAATAAGGAATCGATCAGGGATGTAATAGCTTTTCCAAAGACACAAAAGGCGACCTGTCTCTTGACAGGTGCACCGGAAAAGGTGGCCAAGGCTCAACTGGAAGAATTGTCTCTGAAGACGAAGATAATCAAATAGGGTCCACCCAGACTCAGGGATTAGGGAATTTTTATCAATTCCTAAATCTCAATTTCTAAGGAACTGTATACATAACACAAAAGGCAAGCCACATGGCTTGCCTTTTGTGTTATTATATATTTATTTGCTAAACTTACTTTTTAGGTGGTTTTGGATGACACTTGGTACATGAGGTAGGACCGGTAGCCTTTTTCGCCTTTTTCAGCTCCTTGTGACACCCCACGCAGTTTTCATGGATTGCCCAGTAATGGGACGCAATCTTCTGTTCCTTGGTTAGTGCTCCATCCTTTGGTTTCTTGGGTTTCTTGGGATCCGTGTGACATACGTCACATTTCTTTACTTCTTGACCCTCTTTCCATACGTTCTTGCCGTCTTTAAACTCGTGATGACAATCCGCACAGGCGATCTTGTAGTCAGCGGCATGTTTCTTGTGAGTGAAGTCCTTATGCAGCTTTTTATGTTTCTTATAAACCTTTGACTGCATTGTGAACGTGTCAGGCACATCAGATGCCATAACGCCCGAAACAATAAACATGGTTCCGAGAACCAAAATACCGAGTGTTAACAATAAAGATCTCTTTTCCATAAAATCGTTTCACCTCCTTTCGTTTGATATGTAAACATCAATACGTTAATGGACTGGTTCCACTACAGAATGTCGTACTCATAACAAGACAAATGCGCTATGTCAAGACGAAAACAGACTAAAACCAAGGTGACAAATGAGGCTGTTCAGGTGAGCAGACA
>JAFDAE010000567.1 GCA_019314005.1 Deltaproteobacteria bacterium
TATTTGTAAAGTAATATCAATAAAATCAGTTAATTTATATTTCTTTATTCTGTCTTTGAATTTTTTGTACGTTGCTTTTTTCTGGCGGGACTTTTTCGCTTTTTGTAATTCCGAGTTCAGGTTGTTAGTGAACAAACGAAAATTTACTACGGCTTGACTCCTCGCTTTACGTTGATCCTTAAATAGTTGGGGATTGAAGCAAAGGATGTAACGCCGTTTACCTTCTACTTTCACCTCCCGATAATAGGTATTGTCGTTAAGCTTTATGAAATCAGCCAGCTTGCCGGCCTGCTTGTCTGCTTGTCCACCTTTTGGGGATCGAGATGAGAAAAAAGGGTAAAATCAATGCCGGTAATTCCCTCCAATTGGCTTCTATCCATGGCCGAAATATATTTAATTTTATCCTCCTCAAAAAGAGCAAGATTGTCATTAGAAATCATGCCTCGATCGAAAACCAAGGTCGTATTATTTATTTTAAAACGCTTCTTCAAACGTTCCAGCAACCAGATAATCGTTGTGACGTCAGCAGTCCCCCCAGGCAATACCTCCCAGTAGAATGGCAAACCATCCCGGTTGACAACTATCGCCAGGACCACATGATTGCAGAAACCTTCTTTGCAATGCCCCCATTTCATCAACACACACAGTGATCCGGTAAAAGTAGTACTGGAAAGATCGTAGAAGGATGATTTCATTGATTCAGGATTGTTGCGATTCATCAATCTGAATAGATGCTCACATATTGTCTCCTTATGATTCTCTATTATGTCTAACTCACGAAAAATCCGAGAAGAGTTGACTGAATCAGCATTAATGTCAAGAAGCCACGGCAGGGCTGTTTTACTAAACCATTCAGGTGTTTGTGACTTGCAAACAGGGTCAATGCAACGATTGGCAGTGAGAATGCGGGCGATGATTGCGATATCTATATCTCGCTTTTCCTTATCCTGGAAAACTTCGTCCAACTTCCAATAATCCCATACCCTGTTTACTGTAGCGATATTCAGATAAGCAAAATGGTTGGTGACAACAATATCATTACATGTGGTGAGAAAGGTATTCGGCTTTTTTAGTGCCTTAAGAAGATCCCCCCACCTTTGTACCGCCTCATCGGATAACTTGCCAAGCTTTACGACGATCTCTTTACGATTTTTTCCGTCTTCTCGATAGGCTCGTGCCAAGCTATAGGAGCGATAAACCTTTTCTTTATGTCGGCTGACTCGCCAATGAAGATGAAGTTTTGCTAAGTCCATATCCTTTCCTTAGACGTTATTATCAAGACATGAAACCATTATATATGAAATATAAGCCGATGTCAAACAATATATCTTAGACGTAATTATGGATAGCACAAAATACCCTTTTAATTATTTTTCAGTAACTTAGGCTTGTTCAGGTAGGATTAAGTGGTAAATATGGGATAAAGGCAAAACATATACATCTTTGGGAGAAGACAAATAGCGAGTGTGCCGATCTATCCTCCCCTCTGCCGGTAGCTGCTTTAATTTTTCAAGATTTCCCTGTAAAATTAAAATTTCATACCCCCATAGAATCTATTTCATAGATATAAGTGCTTAATTAACCATATTTTCTCAAGTGGGGCCTGTACTTGCTGTATGAAGCCCTTCTTGTCCACCTTTTTTCTCCTGGGATTGTTTGCGCAAAGATTTACTTCTGGGTTTAGCCGGTCCATTGATGGAAGGTGGCTTGCTGCTTTTACGGCTGTTTTTTTGGATCTGCTGCTAGAATTTAGCCACGCGTCTTGTCAGGGTCTGTACCTGTTATGCTTCAACGTCTAATTTTTGTCTCACAGGGTTACCCGTGTATCGAAAAAGATCATTTTTCGGATAGACACTAATTAATAAAAATTTCAAAAATAATTTAAACAAAATTGCAACAAACATATTGATAGTTAAAATCAAAAATAGTATAATCCACTGCATATCTTAAAAGAGGAGAAAAAATTATGAATCAAAAAAAGTTCATCATTCCGACAATTATTATTTCTTGTCTCATTTCTGTTTTAATGGGCATTATCATTGCCTCAAATTTTAACTGGACTAAAAGCAGTATTGCTTTACAGGAAAAGGCACCCCTGAAGCAAAAAGAACTTTCACAAGAAGCTTTTATTCCTGGAAATACTTTCGTCAATATTGCCAAAGAAATAAATCCCGCAGTTGTATATATTAGTTCCACTCAGATTATTAAAGGTTTTAGATTTCATACGCCCCTAAAAGATCCTTTTCGCGATTTTTTTGGAGATGATTTTTTCGATAAATTT
>JAFDAE010000172.1 GCA_019314005.1 Deltaproteobacteria bacterium
CGAGAACCCTTACCGCCTCTACTGCCAAAATCAGATCATTCAGCCCGAACGGGGTTGGTTCTGTGACCAGTATGGTGAAATCAGATCCTTGCAATGCGGTGATTACCGGGCAGGAGGTGCCCGGTGGCGCGTCAATAATAGCGATATGGTTTGGGTTAATGGCCTCTTTTACCGCCTTGATGAGCGGTGGAGACATAGCTTCGCCGATTCGCAGCCGTCCGTGAACAAATTCGATATCGCCGGCCCTTCCTTTTTCAAGCACGCCCAGTTCTCTTTCAGTATCGGTGATAGCGTCTTTAGGGCAGACCATAACACAGCCTTTGCAACTATGGCACAGTTCAGGAAATGTTAGAACAGTGTTGCCTATGACGGCAATAGCGCTGAACTGGCATATTTCGGCACATTTCCCACAAAAGTCACACTTGTCCTTATCTACCTTTGGGACCAGAGCGTTGATCTTTTTGGTTTCGTATATTTCCGGCTTTAGAAAGAGGTGAGCATTAGGCTCTTCCACATCGCAGTCAAGGAATTGAACCCTTTCGTTTGTAAGTGAAACAGCTAAATTTGTAGCAATTGTTGTTTTCCCGGTTCCCCCTTTGCCACTGGCAATGGAGATGATCATGAAAACTCCTCTCTTTGTGAGGACGTCTTGAAATCGCCTCTTTTGTGATCATGAACTACTCGCGGACCATGGCCGTTCCACATTGTGGGCATTGTTCCTGGGGGCATGGACGCCCCATTTTGTGGGGGATCTTATGACCGCACTTCGGGCAAATACAATTTCCGCCCGGACCGCCACGAAAGCCGCCGCCCTGACCGCCTCCGCGTCCCTGGCCGCCGCCGCCCATTCCTCTTCCTGTTCCCGGCCCCTGACCTCTCGGGCCTGTTCCGTCTCCTCTTGGCATGGTATATTTCTCCTATGAGTTTATAAGTTTGATGGTTTTGTAAAAAGTCAAAACTTGCTGAATTATTCAATTTTACGCATTCATAATGTTTTTAAATAATTCGCAATTCCTTAATCCATATTAGTGTGTCCAATCAATAATCTCTACTTCATCTCCTATAAACTTTCTTATGCTTTCAATGATCTTTTCACTGTAATCACAGCGGAAAGTTGCTTTTGGAATGTTGTCTTTTGTTATGCAGGAAGCCAATACAATAGCTTCTGCGCCCTTGTCAATCATGACTTTGGCTCTTCGAGCCACCTTTTTCCCCGGACATCCTCCGCAAGTAAGGAAACCAACCACCTCGACAGGGCCTGTCTTTGCGAATGCCCCCGCTTCTTTACCCGGAAAGGTAAGGCATTTGGTCCCCGGGCACATATCTTCTGTTTGTTGACACCGCAATATTCCTACCTTCTTCACTTTGCTCTCCTTTGTTCAACTGTTTTAATTTTATGGTTGAGCAACAGTTGTGCCACGGAATAGTATCACAAGCGGGATACGGCAATGAACTTGCTGCAAGTTATAAGGATTTCATTAATTTTTTTAAAAAAACCTGAACAAAGAAGGTTGATTTTGAGGACACCTTACACCTGTCTAAGACTAAATGGGGAACAATGTGGCGCTTTAAAAAACAATAAAAGGGAACAATATAGAGCTCTTTTTAGACCTCATTCTGCTTAAAGCTTAAAAGTGATAGGCCAAGTTGTTCGTTAAACTTTCTTTCTGCCTTAATATCTATTACCTCCGTGATCACCGCCTCGACCGTTAAAAACACGTCTGTCTTCTTTCTTACGCAACCGAGGAGTGTCTTTTCCCCTTTACCGAGTCCTGCATGGATGTGAATCCTGGGTTCATCATCTTCCCACATGATGGTCCCAAATCCCAAAACCTCCCATGCATCCGCAAAGGATGTCCAGTTCGGCTCCGGTGGTAATACCGGTTCTTTGGGGCCGGTCACAATCTCGGAAGCAAGGAACGCGCCCAGGATATTTATATGACCTGTTCTGATCTCTTTTTCTTTCACAAATGAATGGATTAGATCAACGAAATCTTCGCCGTCATCAAAACGGAGTACAAACACGCGGCCTATCTTTCCTTCGTCATATTCCATACCGCAATCCTCAATTTGTCATCTGTCATTGGTCTATGGATTGTCGATTGAAGATTGCCGATCGTTTCGATTTTGGACTTTGGAACTATCTTTCAATCGACAATCTTCAATCTTCAATCGACAATCAAATAAGTTTATGCTGATACGGGAAACCTAAATGCTTGAAAGCCTCTTCAGATACTTTTCTCCCCTGTGATGTCCGAATGACAAATCCGATTTTCAGAAGGTACGGTTCCACTACATCCACCAGAGTGTCGGTCTCTTCCTGCAGGGTAGCGGCAATTGCTTCAATTCCAACCGGTCCTCCTTTATAAAATTCAATGATGGTTTTGAGAAACCTTTGATCCAGATCTGTAAGACCCTTTCCGTCTACCCCTTCCAATTGGAGCTCTTTTCTTACGGTCTCTTTTTGTATTGTACCGTCGGCACGGACTTGGGCAAAATCGCGTACGCGCTTTAAAAGGCGATTTACGATACGAGGAGTGCCTCGTGAACGTCTTGCGAGTTCATAGGCCCCATTGTCATCAATGGCGATGTCAAGAAGCGCGGCAGAACGTTTGACTATGAATGTCAGATCTTCGACTGAATAAAAATCGAGATTTCTGAAAATACCAAAACGATCGCGTAGCGGGGAGGAAAGGAGCCCTACCCGTGTGGTAGCACCAACCAGAGCAAAACGTTTGAGTCTATAGCGGTGACTTCGAGCATGCACCCCTTTATCGAAAATAAAATCTACTGCAAAGTCTTCCATGGCAGGGTATAGAAGTTCTTCTACTACCTTTGGGAGGCGATGTATCTCATCGATAAACAGAATATCCCCTTCCTCAAGGTGTGTGAGGATACCGAGTAGATCTCCTCCCTTTTCTAAGGCCGGTCCGGATGTGGAGGTAAGATTTGCGCCCATTTCGTGTGCGATAATATGGGCTAATGTGGTTTTTCCGAGTCCCGGCGGCCCGTGAAACAGAATATGATCGATCGGTTCCTTACGCTTTAATGCCGCTTTAATGGCAATCTGGAGGGTTTCCACTACGCTAAGTTGACCAATATAGTCGGAAAGCGACTGCGGCCTCAGTGACAGGATTTCCGGCGTTTCATCAACAGGAAGTGTCTCTTTTGAGAGGAGACTCCCTGTTGTAATTTCTGTTGTTGGATGTTCACTTGATGAGTGGGGCTTCATTTGGATGTTTCTCCCCGGTAGACCTCTTCAAACAATGCTTCTGCCGAAGAGATCTCAACGTTTCGCTTTAAAGCCGCAGAAATCATTTGCTTTGCCTCTGATTGTCTATGGCCGAGTTGGTTGACAAGGACTTCCTGTACCTGCTTTACAAAGTCTTCGATCGGTTTCGGTTCTGTCTGCCCGGGCTCGCGAATCAGTGCGAATTTGCCCATTTTTCCTTCAAGAGTGGCCAAAATCTTTTTTGCGGTTCGTGGCCCTATCCCTTTCAACTTTTTTAAAGCCCCAAGGTCATGTTCTTCTATCGCGCGAGCGAGCTGTCTAACCGAAACGGTCAGCGCTTTGGCTGCCTTAAGAGGACCGATGTCTTCCACGGTTATAAAATCACGGAAGAAGTCTCTCTCTATTTCCCGGTTGAAACCGATGAGAATCGGTTTAGGCTGGCGTTCTGTCTGATGATGGTATATGTACAGCGCTATATCATCACCTATCCGCTTGTCTGCCAAGTTTTCACGTACTACGCCAGGGACAAAAATTTCGTAACCTATCTGTTGCGTGAGGAGTACGATTCTGTCCGGTTCTTTTTTGAGAAGTTTTCCTTCTAAGTAGGCTATCATAGTCTAAATTCTTATATCAAAATTGATAACGTTCTATCAACCATTTAACTGATTTTTTATTCTTTTTTCATGTGAATAGCGGTACAGTCCGATGAAGGCCAACGAAAGAGCGTCAGCAGCATGGGAAGGACGGATCGGTGTTGGCCGGTTCAGGAGGTGGCGAACAGCTTTTTCGACCTGGCTTTTGCCGGCGTTGCCATTTCCGGTAAGAACCTGTTTCGCTTCTCTGGCGGCTATCTCTATGGTTGGAATACCGTTAAGCTGCCCTGAAAGTAAGAGCACGCCGCAGACCTTACCGAGAACAATTCCGGCAGTAGGATATTTTTCAAGGGAAAAGATATCCTCAATTACCATAAGATCAGGGCGTTCCCTTTTTATAATTTTCTGGATTTCACAGTAGATATGGTGCAAACGACTTGCGAGGGTTTTGTCTTTAGAGGTCCGGATCGTGCCAAAAGCGTAATCTGATGTCTGATTTTCATTGCCACAAAGAATGGCAACCCCTGTGTTTGCCAGACCAGGGTCAATACCGATGACTTTCAATTACTTCATCCTGCTCAGCTTTTTTTCTGCTATCTCTGCTTCTTTTGAATTCGGGAACTTCCGTATTAATTCCTTTAATATAAGCCGGGAGTTCCCTTTGTCATCTATACTATGAAATGCAAGTCCTTGTTTCAGAAGAGCGCTGGCCACCTTATTCCCACTTGGATATTTTTCAATCACTTTTTGATATGCCAGGATGGCCTTTTCATACCATTTTTCATGGTAATAGGTCTCTCCTATCCAGAACTGCGCGTTATCGGCTTTTTTAGATTTGGGATTTTCATTTAAAAATGTTTGAAATTGTTCACGTGCTTTATCGTAATTTCCTTCATCAAAAAGCTTTTTAGCCGCGGCGTAGAGCTCGTCTCCGGTTAGTTTTTTTGCGGTGGGGGCCTTTTTGAGCGCTACTGATTCTCCTGCCGAGGGTATTTTGCCTTCTGAGGATTCCAACCCGAGATATCCTTCCATATGAAGTAGTCGTTTCCTAATAGCTTGAGCGGTTTCATCAAGACGTGACCAACGTTCGCTGCTTTTTTGGGCGGATGTTTCTGAAAGGTATGTGCTTTTTTCTAATTGACCCTGAAGCTTGGCCACCTCTTCTCGAAGTTCGAGTAAAAGCGATCTCAACTCTGCCTGGGTGGTACGAAGCTTCTTTTTTTCCTTGTTCCATTCATCAAGGTGTGCCTTTAGATCAGCCTTAATCTTGTTTATGTCTTTTGTCTGCGAGGAGATTTTATGGCTCAGATTAGACTTAGTTATTACAAGATCTTTTTGGAGAGCACAACCAGAGAGCAGGA